>NZ_BTIG01000002.1:0-238656 GCF_036247965.1 Bradyrhizobium sp. TM233
GGGTGGGCAAAGGCGCGCTCTTCGCGCGCCGTGCCCACGTTCTGCCGGACCCACGCAAAGATGGTGGGCACGGCGCAAGAGCGCCTTTGCCCACCCTACGCAGCGATCCACGCCGCCAACTCGCGCCACGGCTCCAGCGTCCAATGCCCGGACGCCGCCCCCGACGGCGACGGCAGCACGAAGATCTCCGGCAAGCCTGCATCGCGCGGTTGCCTCCCGAGCGAGATCACATTCGACGGCCTGCCATAAAACAAGCTCGCCGCCTTCTTGCTCGTGAACGCAATCGTCCGCGGCCGATACTTTTCGATCTTGGCCCTGAAGCCGGGCACATCGATCGTCTCAGCCGCGATCTGGTGATCCATCCCGGCGCCCGACTTGGAGAGATCGGTGAAGCCGATGCCGAGCTGGATCAGCGAAGCGAACTCGCCCGGCTGATAGCGCTGCGGCGTGATCCCGGCCTCATGGATCGCGCGCCAGAAGCGGTTGCCGGGATGGGCGTAGTAGTGCCCGAGCTCGGCCGAACGCGTCGAGGCGGCGGTGCCGACGAAGACGAGACGGAGGTTGGGAAGGAGTTGGTCGGGGAGGCGGTGGGGGGTGGGGGCGAGCAAGCTGCGCGTCCTTGTTCGATAGTTTGATCGGATGGTCAACTAAGAACCTATCAGAGCAGTTGCCGGGCCAATCTTGGGGGGGGCATTTGCACGCAAAGATTGAATGATGCAAAGAACTCGTCTAATGTTCGGTCGTTTCAGATTTTCATTTTAGGAGATTGACAATGGATCGACTTGTGCCCGTACACGCTCTTAATGCGGCCAATGGCTCCATGGTGGATTTGCAGTCCCCGCTGATCAAGTCCATGCCGAAGAAAGGTAAAGTGTTTGAGCAGGGGGATACTACCTCCGCCAAGTTCGAGATGGCCGAAGGCTGCATTCGTCTTCCCGAAATCGTCATCTACGAGCATGCCAATTGGGGCGGCGCATCAGCGCAAACCAGCCTTAATTGGAACTACGTCGGAGACTGGTGGAACGACAAAATCTCCTCAATTGTTGTTCTTGGTGGACATTGGCGCCTGTTCGAGCACACCAATTTTGGCGGTCAATCTTGGGATTTTGCTCCCGGACAGTACGCGCAGATCCCAAACGATATTGTGTCGTCTTTCAAGCTGATTAGCTTCTGTTAGAAGCTAGGGGACGTCGCAAACCAAACGCGGCGGGATGTTCCGCATCCCGCCGCGTGAACACGTCGAAGCGCGGGCAAAGGCGCAAGGCGCCGTGCTAACCACCAGCGGCAACGATGTCGTGTGACGGTTGGTGAGCACGCCCTGCCCTGCTCACCCTACGCGTCCTCACAACACCCGATTGCTCTCCTTCACCTTCTCCGCATCCAGATAAACGCTGCTCCCCATCTCCTTGAACTTCGCGCTCATCTTGGCCATGCCGTCCTCGGCGGTCCCGCTCATCGACATCCCCACCGCCGCCGGATCATTCAGCGTCGCCGCGTAGTCCCGCACGTCCTGCGTGATCTTCATCGAGCAGAATTTCGGTCCGCACATCGAACAGAAGTGCGCGACCTTGTGGGCTTCCTTCGGCAGGGTCTCGTCGTGGAAGTTCTTGGCGGTGTCAGGGTCGAGGCCGAGGTTGAACTGGTCGCTCCAGCGGAAGTCGAACCTCGCGCGGGAGAGGGCGTCGTCGCGCAGTTGCGCGGCGGGGTGGCCCTTGGCGAGATCGGAGGCGTGGGCGGCGATCTTGTAGGTGATGACGCCGACCTTGACGTCGTTACGATCGGGCAGGCCGAGATGCTCTTTAGGGGTGACGTAGCAGAGCATGGCGCAGCCGAACCAGCCGATCATGGCCGCACCGATGCCTGAGGTGATGTGGTCATAGCCCGGCGCGATGTCGGTCGTCAGCGGTCCAAGCGTGTAGAACGGCGCTTCGCCGCACTCCTTGAGCTGCTTGTCCATGTTGATCTTGATCTTGTGCATCGGCACGTGGCCGGGGCCTTCGATCATGACCTGGCAGCCCTTGTCCCACGCGATCTTGGTCAGTTCGCCGAGCGTCTCCAGCTCGGCAAATTGGGCGCGGTCGTTGGCATCCGCGATCGAGCCCGGACGCAGGCCGTCGCCGAGCGAGAACGAGACGTCATACTTGCGCATGAGGTCGCAGATCTCGTCGAAATGCGTATAGAGGAAGCTCTCCTTGTGATGCGCCAGGCACCACTTCGCCATGATCGAGCCGCCGCGCGAGACGATGCCGGTGACGCGGTTGGCGGTGAGGTGGATATATTGTAGGCGCACGCCGGCGTGGATGGTGAAATAGTCGACGCCCTGCTCGCACTGCTCGATCAGCGTGTCCTTGTAGAGCTCCCAGGTCAGCGCCACCGGATCGCCGTTGCACTTCTCCAGCGCCTGGTAGATCGGCACGGTGCCGATCGGCACCGGCGAGTTGCGCAAGATCCACTCGCGCGTGGTGTGGATGTTGCGGCCGGTCGAGAGGTCCATCACGGTGTCGGCGCCCCAGCGGATCGCCCACACCATCTTCTCGACCTCTTCCTCGACCGACGAGGTCACCGCCGAGTTGCCGATATTGGCGTTGATCTTGGTCAGGAAGTTGCGGCCGATGATCATCGGCTCGAGCTCTGAGTGGTTGATGTTGGAGGGGATGATGGCGCGGCCGCGCGCGATCTCGTCGCGCACGAACTCCGGCGTGATGAAGGCGGGAACGGCGGCGCCAAAACTCTCGCCGTCGGCGAGCGCGGCTTCCGCGCGCTCGAGCTGCTGCTTGCGCCCGAGATTTTCACGCGCGGCGACGTAGATCATCTCCTTGGTGATGATGCCGGCGCGGGCGAATTCGAGCTGGGTGATCTTGTGGCCGTCGAGGCCGCGCAGCGGCTGGTGATAGGCCGAGAAGGCGCGCGCGGCTTTGTCGGTGGAGACGCTGCCATTGTCCTCCGGCTTGATCTGACGGCCCTGATATTCCTCGACGCCGCCGCGCTCCAGCACCCATTGCTTGCGGCCGCGGGCAAGGCCGGCATTGACGTCGATGGTGACGCTCGGATCGGTGTAGGGGCCGGAGGTGTCGTAGACCGGCAGGTTCGGCTCGCCCGCGCCTTCGGACAGGATGATCTCGCGCAGCGGCACGCGCAGATCGGGCGCGGCGTCGGGGGAGGCGAAGATCTTTCGCGAGGAGGGAAGGGGACCGGTGGTGACGGCGGGGACGGTCTTGTCGGGGTTGGAGCGGATGTTCATGGGATCCTCCGGTGAATATGATTATCGCGTCGTCGCGTGCCGTTCGTCATCCTGAGGTGCGAGCGCTTGCGAGCCTCGAAGGATGGAGCCGGGCCCGTCGCCCTTCGAGGGCCGCTGAAGAAGCGGCCACCTCAGGGTGACGGGTTAAAGTAAGAGCGAGGGGGCATCACGCGGCCTCCGTGGACAGGCCGAGCCATTGACGCACGCGGGCATCGGGATCGGCGTTTTGCGTGACGTCGGACACCACCGCGATGGAATCCGCGCCCGCCGCAAAGATCTCCGCGGCGTGCTCGAACTTGATGCCGCCGATCGCGACCAGCGGAATGGTGCCGATGCGCTTCTTCCACTCCGTGATCTTCGGAATGCCCTGCGGCTCGAAGCGCATCGATTTGAGCGTGGTGAAGAAGATCGGGCCGAGCGCGACGTAGTCGGGCTTGGCCTTGAGTGCGGTTTCAAGCTCGGCATCGTCATGGGTGGAGATGCCGAGCGAGAGGCCCGCCTCGCGGATGGATTTGAGGTCGGCTTCCGCCAGATCCTCCTGACCGAGATGCAGGTACTTCGCGCCGGCGACAACGGCGGCGCGCCAATAGTCGTTCACGACCAGCTTGGCTTGCGTGTCCTTGGTGATCGCCAGCGCGTCGGTGACGATCTGCAGCGCGTCGGCGTCGTTGAGCTCCTTGGCGCGCAGCTGGATGGTGCCGACGCCGAGCTTTGTCAGCCGCTCGACCCACGCAAGGCTGTCGACGACGGGATAAAATCGATCAGGATACGCGTTGCGATCAGGATACGGCATGCCAGAACGGGGTCCCAACGACAGGGGTGGAGGGGGAGGCGAAGTCGCGCGCGTTCATCAGCCCGGCTTCGAAAGCGGTGCGGCCGGCATCACAGCCGAAGCGGAACGCTTTGGCCATCGCGACGGGATCGGCGGCTTTGGCGATCGCGGTGTTGAGCAGCACGGCATCAAAGCCGAGCTCGAGCGCCTGCGCCGCGTGGCTGGGCGCCCCTAAGCCGGCGTCGACCACCAGCGTGATGTCGGGCAGGCGCTCGCGCATCAGCTTCAGCGCGTCGCGGTTGGTGATGCCCTTCGCGCTGCCGATGGGAGCTGCCCACGGCATCACCACCTTGCAGCCGGCATCGACGAGGCGGTTCGCGACCGAGAGGTCCTCGGTGCAATAGGGGAATACGTCAAAGCCGTCCTTGATCAGGATGCCGGCGGCTTCGACCAGGCCGACGACGTCGGGCTGCAGCGTGTCGTTGTCGGCGATGACCTCGAGCTTGATCCAGGTGGTGCCGAACAATTCCCGGGCGAGCTTGGCGGTGGTCACCGCTTCGCGCACCGTGCGGCAGCCGGCGGTGTTCGGCAGCACGGTGACGTCGAGCTCGCGGATCAGATTCCAGAACGCGTCCCCGGTCTTGCCGCCGGCGGATTCGCGCCGCAGCGACACCGTGACGATGTTCGAGCCGGAGGCGCGGATCGCGGACTGCATGATCGCAGGCGAGGGATAGAGCGCGCTGCCGATGAGGAGGCGCGAGGCGAAGGATTTGCCGTAGAAGGTCACCATGGCTCAGGTGTCTCCCCAAACTCGCTGTCGTCCCGGCGAACGCCGGGACCCATAACCACAGGCTTGTGTGACGACGGAAGGTCTCTCCCTGCGTGGCTCAAGCGAGATCACGCGGTATGGGTCCCGGCGTTCGCCGGGACGACGTGCGGAGAGGTGCTGTGCCATCTCCTCACCCTCCCTGCCGCGGCGTGATGATCTCGATCTCGTCGCCGGCTTTCAGTGCGGTTTCGGCCCAGCGGCTTTTCGGCACGACGTCGTAGTTGAGCGCGATCGCGAAATGGGTGCCCTCGTAGTCGAGCTCCGAGAGCAGCGCATCGACGCTTCCCGAAGCCACTTCGCGCTGCTCGCCGTTGATAATCACAAGCATCGCATCACCTCGTTGTCGATCTGGCCGCGCTCGACATAGTTGAGCGTCAGCTCGGCGAGCGCCGGCGCGATCAGGAAGCCGTGGCGATAAAGGCCGTTGACGGAGATCGTCTTGCCGCGAATGCCGATGCGCGGCAGGTTGTCGGGATAGGCGGGGCGAAGCCCCGAGCCGAATTCGACGATGCGGGCTTCGCCGAACGCGGGGTGCACGGCGTAAGCGGCGCCCAGCAGCTCCAGCGCGGAGCGGACGCTGACGCCGGTGTCCTCGGCCTCGATCGAGGTCGCGCCCAGCATGAACAGATTGTCCTCGCGCGGGATCACGTAAAGAGGCCAGCGCGGATGCATCAGCCGCACCGGGCGCGCAAGCTGCACCTCAGCTGTCTCGATCAGGATCATCTCGCCCTTGACGCCGCGAAGCTCGGGTTGTTCCTCGCGCGCGCCGAGGCCCCGGCAGTCGATCACGATGTTGTCTGGATCCTTTGCGAGATCGGCGGCGGTGACGTCGCTTTCGAACTTGATGGTGCCGCCGGCGGCGCGGATGCGATCGTGCAGCTGCGGCAGCACGCGGCGCGGCTCGACATGGCCCTCGGCCGGGAAGAACAGCGCGTCGCGGAAGCGGCCCTCCAGCGACGGCTCGAGCGCGGCGAGCCCTGAGGCATCGAGCCGGCGGTGGTCCTCGGTCATGCGCGCAAAGCGCTCGAAATCGTTGCGCTCGCGCGGATGGGCGACGACCAGCGAGCCGTTGAACGGCGTGTCGGGCAGCTCGCGCCGCCAGATATGAAGCGAGCGCAGCCCGAGGCGGCTGATGATGGGTTCGGCGACCTCGGCCTCGCAATAGGGCGCGAGCATGCCGCCGGCCCAATGGCTGGTGGCGTCCGTCATCGCCCCGTCACCGCGCTCGTGCAGGGTCACGGCATGGCCGGCCTGCGCGAACAGCAAGGCTTGCCAGGCTCCCGCGATGCCTGCGCCGATGATGGATACCGGTGAATCCGGTCGCTTGGTCGTTTGCAACATCCCTGTCCCTTCGCCGGCATGACCCGGATCAGGTTCAAAGGGTCACCGCGGTCCTGGGCGGTATTGCCCATTTAGCGGTATCTCAGCTCCTCCTCGGAGCACCCCTCGGAACTGCTCTAATGTAGGACAGTGGGGCTGGGTGGTCAACGCATGTTGCGGGAACCCACCGCCCGTGCCCCGGACGCGATGCAGCACGCCCCTGGCGATGCAAGCATCGTCCAGTACGGCATGATGCGTCGCAGAGCCGGGGCCCATGCCTTTGTGGGATGCTGGGTCCCGGCTCTGCGCAGCAGCGTTGCACGCTGCAGCGCGTCCGGGACACGAGAGGTTACTTCGGCGCCTGCGCCCGCGCATTGCGCACGCCCTGCGCCAGCTTCCTGTGCGGCGCATTGCCGAACATCGGCTGCGGGTTGCCGTTGGGCTCGAGCCAGGCCTGGGAGCTCGTCTCGTTGCTGGCCTGCTGCACCATGTCCTGCCGCTGCCGCTTGGCGGCGTAGTAATAGCCGCCGGCGAAATAGCGCACGGCCCGGGCGTGGTCGCCATTGGCGGCGCGATAGGCGCCGGCGAGGTATTTCACGGCATAGGTGAGGTTGGTGTTGGGATCGCGCAGGCCGGCGGCATCGCCGGTGTAGCCGACCCCGCGCGCAGTCGCGAGCTTGATCTGCATCAGCCCGATGGTGCCGCCATGGCCGACGAGGTGCGGCTGGTAGCGGCTCTCGCGCATGATGACGCGATGCACCAGCGCTTCCGGCACGCCGTTGGCGCGGGCATGGGCCGCGACCATCTCGGCATATTCGGCTTCGCCGGCGAATGCGGCCTGCGGCAATGTCAATCCGGCCGCGAGCAGCGCTGCAATGCGTAAAATCTTCATCAGATATCCCTGAGGTCCCCTAGGTGACCTGCGCCCAGCCGCAGTTAGGCGTTCCGAACGCGGCGATGATGTGACCAAACGCCGCCACCGCCCGATTTTGCGGTGCCGAGCCGCTGTTACGACTCAAAGCTGGCGCAAGAGAGCTTCGAAGCGGAAGCTTCGGGGCGGACGACCCCCGCTCGCGGCAGCACGCCTGTCTATTCGCACGGGTATGTGAAAGCGAGTAAGAAGACGCTGCAAATCGGGAGAGGTGCCATGACAAAATCAACCATGGCCAGGCTGTATGCCGGCGACATCCCCAGACAGAACCCCTGTGCCCAATGCGGCACGCCGATCCCAAAGCCGGACTGGATCGAGCCGGGTGAGGGGCGCGTCTCCTATCTCTGGAATTGCCACGCCTGCAATTATCGCTTCGAGGCCGTGGCGATCTTCGACGAGGCCGCCCTCGAGCGCCCGCCGCTCGCGGCCTGAGTCAGGCGGCGAGCTTCGGCTGCTGCCAGAGCGGCAATTGCATCCGCACGATCAGTCCATGCGGCGCGCGGTCGTGCAGCGACAGCTCGCCGCCATGGGCGAGCGCGATGGCGCGCGCGATCGACAGGCCGAGCCCGAAGCCGGTGGATTCGTCCATGGTGCGCGCATCGTCGCCGCGCACGAACGGCTCCAGCATCTCCTGCTTGCGCGCATCCGAAATGCCGGGGCCGTCGTCCTCGACGTCGATGACGAGCGTGGTGCCGGAGACGTCGAGACGGATCGTCACCTCGGCGCCGAAGCGCACCGCGTTCTCGACCAGATTGGTGACGCCGCGATGCAGATCGTCGGGCCGCGCGGCGGCGGTCGCGGACGCCGGCCCGTCGTAATGCACGACATGGCCCATGTCGCCGAACTGGTCGGCGACGAGCTGCAGCGTGCTGGCGATGTCGACCAGCGTCACGGCTTCGACCTTGCGGTCGTTGCGCAGCAGCGACAGCACCGATTCCAGCATCGCGCGCATCTGGTCGAGATCGACCAGCATGCGCTTGCGGTTGCCCTCGTCCTCGACGAACTCGGCGCGCAGGCGCAGCCGCGTGATGGGCGTGCGCAGATCGTGGCTGATCGCCGCCAGCATCCGGGTGCGATCCGACATCAGGCGCGCGATCCGCTCATGCATGCGGTTGAGC
Source organism: Bradyrhizobium sp. TM233 (assembly GCF_036247965.1). NCBI lineage: Bacteria > Pseudomonadati > Pseudomonadota > Alphaproteobacteria > Hyphomicrobiales > Nitrobacteraceae > Bradyrhizobium > Bradyrhizobium sp. TM233. The sequence continues at coordinate 8,212 of NZ_BTIG01000002.1, forward strand.
GCACGCGCCACCGAGCGGATTTCTTCCGGGCCGCGCTCGGGCAGGGGGTCCGCCGCGCCGTCGAGGCTGAAATTCTCGGCGGCCTTGGCGAAGGACGACAGCGGAGCTGCCAGCGCGCGCGCCGCCCACAGCCCGAGCACGCTGACGCAGATGAAAGCCGACATCAGCGCCATCAGCCACGGCGCGCCCCAGAACCATGGCCGCGGTCCGCCCTCGACATGGCCGGCGATCATGGTGCCGTCGGGCAACTCGACGCCGACGCGGGATACGATGCCGCCTGAGGCCAGCTGGACTGCCTTGTAGCCGCGCCCGAGATGACGGCGCATCCCGCGCAGGTGCTGATTGTCGCTCTCCTCGACGTTTGCGGTGCCGGGCGCAAACATTTCGATGCCGAGCTTGGGGAAGGCGCGCGCGAGATCGGCGACGAGGCGCGGACGCTCGCCGGCCTCGGCCGAGCCGAGCAGCAGCGCGGCGTCGGTCAGCTGATGCGCGCCGTCCGGCGGCGTGTCGGGGCGGTCCGGCCGGCCGATCAGGAACGCGGTGGTGACGACGAGATGGAGCGCGACGGTCGAAGCGAGCACCAGCGCGGCGATCTGCCCGCCGATCCCCTTGAGGTGGAAGAACCCGAACGGCCTCATCGTCGACGTCCCCTTCAACTGCTCAGGGGCGCCGCAACCGCTTGAGTGCTTGCCGCTTGAGGGCTCGCAGCCTGCGTTCTCGGCGTGAACAGATAGCCGCCGGAGCGCACCGTCTTGATGAGGGTGGGATCGGCCGGATTGGGCTCGATCTTGCGGCGGATGCGGCTGACCAGCACGTCGATGGAGCGTTCGAACGATCCGGTGTTGCGCCCTTGCGTGAGGTCGAGCAGGCTGTCGCGCGACAGCACGCGGCCGGGCCGTTCGCAGAATGTGCGCAAGAGATCGAATTCGGCGCTGGTCACCGCAACGCGCGCGCCTTCCGGATTGCGCAGCTCGCGCAGCCGCAGGTCGATGTGCCAGCCCTCGAAGGTGAGCGTGGAGGCGCCTTCGATCGAGCTCGCCGCTTGCGCCGCGGCCTGGCGGCGCAGCACGGCGTTGATGCGGGCGAGCAGCTCGCGCGGGTTGAAGGGTTTCGGCAGATAGTCGTCCGCGCCCATCTCGAGGCCGACGATGCGGTCGACGTCCTCGCCCCGCGCGGTCAGCATGATGATCGGCGTCTGCGCCTCGGCACGCACCTTGCGGCACAGGCTGAGGCCGTCCTCGCCCGGCAGCATGACGTCGAGGATGATGAGGTCGACGCGGTGATCGGCCAAGGCGCGCGACATCTCGCGGCCGTCGCCCACGGCGGTGACGTTGCAGGCGTTGTTGCGCAGATACTTCGCAATCAGCGTCCGGGTTTCGCGGTCGTCTTCGACGACCAGGATGTTGGGATTGGGAATGGCCATGCGCTTTGTTTGTCCGGGATTCGGGCCAAATGGCGAAGATTTTTGTTTCGGATTGTTTCTGTCGGGCTTTCCGCAACAGACGGCAATCGCCGGGTCGTGAGACGGCAAGGTCTCGTTAAGGCCGTTAACCATAGCGTGGCGTGGTCCGCGACGAAACCCCGCAAACTCCACGGAGCCATCATGACCTCGATTTCGGCGGCCTCCGCCGGCAACCACCAGTCGCCGCTGCAGCGGCTGCAGCAGGAATTGCAATCGGAAGTGTCCGCCGGCACGATCTCGTCGTCGGACCAGTCCGCGCTCTCGACGGCGCTGACCGACTTCGACACCGCACTCCAGCAGAGCCGGTCGAGCGACCAGTCGAGCGGCACGCGGCCCTCCAAGGACGAGATGCAATCGAAGATCGACGACCTCATCTCGAACGAGGTGTCGAACGGGACGCTGACCTCGGACCAGGCCGAGAACCTGAAGAACGTGTTTCAGTCCGCCTTCGCGAGCGGTCCTGGCGGGGCGGGCGGCGCCGGTGGTGCAGGCGGGCCTCCGCCCGGTCCGCCACCGGACGACAGCTCTTCGGATTCGGCGTCGTCCACGGACTCCACCAGCAGCACGTCGACCGATGCCACCACGGCCAAGATCCTCCAGCAGTTCCTGCAGGCGCTGCAGCAGTCGCAATCATCGAGCGCGTCCTACGGCGCCAACGGCAGCTCGTCCGGCAATTCCGACTTCTCCGCGCTCCTGATCGACTACAAGAGCTGACCCTGAGCGACGCGGGTCGGCGCGGGTCCTCGCCGCGATCGTGCTTCACCCAGGGCGCATGATCGTCGGCGGGGAACCGTGCGCCGCAAAATGTTCCTGGGTGACTCAGGAACAGTCCTTGCGACTTTAGCTCGCGCATCGCGCGACGAAATTGCGGCGCGCACGGAACTGCGTGTGATCAGCGCTGTTTTCTCCACACGAGTTTTTTCTGTGAAGGAGAGGACAACATGCTGACGAAATCGATCGCCGCCGGCCTCGCCGGCACCGCACTGCTTGCCACCGTTGCGTTCGCGCAATCGCCGACTGCCACCACCGACAAGGCGCCGACCGCGGCCACCACGACGACCACGACGGCGTCCGGTCAATGGCGTACCTCGAAGATGGACGGCCTGAAGGTCTACAACGAAGCCAACGAGAACATCGGCACGATCAACGACCTGCTGATGGACAAGAGCGGCGACATCAAGATCGCCGTGATCGGCGTCGGCGGCTTCCTCGGCATGGGCGAGCATCTGGTCGCCGTCCCGTATGAGAAGTTGAAGTTCGTCAACGAGGCCGTGGCCTACACCGGCACCGGTGCGAAGCCCGCGACCACCACGACCGGCGCTGCGACCGGTACCGAGAAGACCACGACGACAACCACGGCACCGGCTGCGACCACGACGTCGTCCACCTCGAAGTGGTATCCGGACCACGCCGTGTTCAACGCCAGCAAGGACGAGCTGAAGAACATGCCCGAGTTCAAGTACTCGGAGTAATGGGCTAACCGCCTGAACGAGGCGCGCCCGGTTTTCACCGGGCGCGCTGTCGTGTTTTTTCTTCACCTCTCCCCGCAAGCGGGGAGAGGGAAGAAGATTCTCAGTGCGTCACCAGCGGGCAGCCGCCCTTGTCGAGGGGACGGAAGGCCTCGTCGCCGGGCACGGTGGCGATCAGCTTGTAGAGGTCCCACTCGCCCTTGGATTCTTCCGGCTTCTTGACTTCGAACAGATACATGTCGTGGACCATGCGGCCGTCGATGCGGATCTTGCCGTTCTTGGCGAAGAAGTCGTTGACCGGCGTCTTGCGCATCTGCTCCATCACCTTCGGAGCCTCGTCGGTCTTGATGGCGTCGATCGCCTTCAGATAGTGCATGGTCGCCGAATAAAGGCCGGCCTGGATCATGGTCGGCATGTGGCCGACCTTCTCGTTGAAGCGCTCGGAGAAGGCGCGCGTCTCCTCGTTCATGTCCCAGTAGAAGGCGTCGGTAACGATCAGGCCTTGCGTCGCCTTGATGCCGAGCGAATGCGTGTCGGTGATCTCCTGCAAGAGCGCGATCATCTTCTGGCCGCCCTGGGTCAGGCCGAACTCGGACGCCTGCTTCAGCGCGTTGGTGGTGTCGCCGCCGGCGTTGGCCAATGCGACCACCTTGGCTTTGGAGGCCTGGGCCTGCAGCAGGAAGGAGGAGAAGTCCGACGAATTGAGGGGATGACGGACTTCGCCGAGCACCTTGCCGCCGCTCTCCTTGACGACGTTGGCGGCGTCGCGCTGCAGCGCCATGCCGAAGGCGTAGTCGGCGGTGACGAAGAACCAGCTATCCTCGCCGCGCTTGACCATCGCCTTGCCGGCGACGTTCGACAGCGCATAGGTGTCGTAGGTCCAGTGCACGGTGTTGGGCGAGCAGGCGGTGCCGGTGATGTCGGAGGAGCCGCCGCCGGAATTGATGTTGATCTTGTTCTTCTCGCGCGTCAGCGCCGAGACCGGCAGCGCCACCGAGGACGTCGGCACGTCGAAGATCGCGTCGACCTTGTCGTTGTCGTACCAGTTGCGGGCGATGTTGACGCCGACGTCGGGCTTGTTCTGGTGATCGGCAGCGACGACCTGTACGGGCTTGCCGGCGACCTTGGCGCCGTAATCGGCGACCGCCATCTCGACGGCGGCGAGCGAGCCCTTGCCGGTCGCATCCGCATAGAGGCTCGACATGTCCGTGAGCACGCCGATCTTGACGACATCGTCGGAGATCTGCGCCTGTGCGGTGCCGCAGGTTGCGGCGAGGGCGATGCCGGCTGCCACCGCAGCGATGAGTTTATGCATGTTGTTTCTCCCTGTGTGTTGTTGTTTGGGCGTTGTTGCGGGGACTGTTCTAACGACAATCGGTCGCGGCAGCTAAGCCACAGATGCGTGAGGAGGGTGAGAAATAAGCAGGGGGTGGACGGTGTTTCCTTCGCCTCTCCCCGCTTGCGGGGAGAGGCCGCAGCGCATCGAAGATGCGATGCGGGTGAGGGGGACTCTCCGCGAGTCTAACTGCCGCCGTCCCTGCGGAGACTCCCCCTCACCCCAACCCTCTCCCCGCAAGCGGGGAGAGGGAGAGGTGACACCGCCCCTCAGCCGCCGGCCTTGAGCCGTTCGTTACGCCGGCGCAAGGCCTCCAGCGTCGCGAGGAGGATGACTGACACCGTCGTCAAAATGACCGCCGCTGCCGTGATGGTCGGGCTGATGTTCTCGCGGATGCCGCTGAACATCTCGCGCGGCAGGGTGCGCTGCTCGGGACCTGCCATGAACAGCACGATCACGACCTCGTCGAAGCTGGTCGCGAAGGCGAACAGCGCGCCCGATGCGAGGCCGGGCAGGATCAGCGGCAGGATCACGCGGCGGAACGCCTCAAGCGGGGAGGCGCCGAGCGAGGCGGCGGCGCGCGAAAGATTGGTATCGAAGCTCTGCAGCGTCGCCCCGACCGTGATCACCACAAAGGGCGTCGCCAGCGCGGTGTGAGCCAGGATCAAGCCGAGATAACTGCCGGTCAGTCCGATCGGCGCGAAGAAGAAATACAGGCCGACCGCGGTGATGACACCGGGGACGACGACCGGCGACAGCACGAAGGCCAGCACGAGCGGTTTGAACCGGCTCTTCCACTGCGCCAGACCGAGCGCGGCCAGCGTGCCGAGCACCATGGACAGCAGCGTCGAGGCGACGCCGATGATCATGCTGTTCTTCAGCGAATTCATCCAGCGCGGCGAATTGAGGAAGTCGTCGTACCAGCGCAACGACAGGCCCGGCAGCGGATAGGTCAGGTACGAGCCCGAGCTGAAGGACAACGGCATGATCGCCAGGATCGGCGCGATCAGGAAGATGAACACCAGCGTGGAGACAATGATGGTCGCGGTCCACGCGATACGCTGGCTGGGCGTGCGGAGGGAAGCATTGTCGCTCAATTCTTCATCCCTCCCGTAACCTGCTGGCCCTGCACCAGCTTGCCATAGACGAGCGCCAGCAGAAGGGTGGCCAGCAGCAGCACCGCACCGAGCGCCGAAGCAAGGCCCCAATTGGCTGTCTCGGTCGTGTAGAGCGCGATGAAGTAGCTGATCATCTGATCGGCGGCGCCGCCGACGAGCGCGGGTGTGATGTAATAGCCGAGCGCAAGGATGAAGACGAGCAGGCTTCCCGCGCCGATGCCGGGCAGCGTCTGCGGCAGGTAGATCCGCACGAAAGCGGTGACCGGTGGCGCGCCGAGCGAGGCGGCGGCGCGCATGTAAGCGGGCGAGATCGCCTTCATGCTGCTGTACAGCGGCAGGATCATGAACGGCAGGAGCACGTGGGTCATGGCCACGCAGACCCCGAAGCGATTGTAGATCAGGCGCAGCGGCTCGTCGATGATGCCAAGCCAGTGCAGGCTGTCGTTCACGATGCCCTTGCTCTGCAGCAGCACGATCCAGGCGCAGGTGCGGACCAGGAGCGACGTCCAGAACGGCAGCAACACGAAGATCATCAGCAGGTTCGACCGACCCGGCGGCAGTGTCGCCAAGAGGTAAGCGACCGGGAAGCCGAGGATCAGGCAGAGCGCGGTGACGCTGAGGCTGATGAGGAAGGTGCGGGTGAACAGGCTGCGGTAAATGGCCTGGTCCGGCGGAGCCGCGACGATGGCGCCGTCAACGTTCCTGACAAGGTCGAGCGCGGCCAGCAGGTAGAAGCCGGTGACGGGGCCGCTGGCCTCCCTGATCGTCGTCCAGGTCGCGCGTTCGCGCCAGGCCGGATTGATCTTGCCCAGCGTCTCCTTGGCCGTGCCGGGCTCCGGGGCCACCTTCAGATTGCGCGCCGTGCTGGTCAGGATCGTACGGAAACCGTTCAGCGCGTAGTTCAGCCGCTTGGCCGCAACGGCGATGGTGCCGGAGGCGCGTGCCGCCAGCACGTCGCTCGCCAGCGCAGCGTAGGCCTTTTCGTCCGGCAGGTCCTTGCCGTCCCAGCTGGCGAGAGCGGCGATCGTCTGGGGCAGAACCCGACGCACTTCCCGGTCATCGACCGCGCGCCACAGCATGCCGGCGATGGGGCCTGCGAAGGTGAAGAGCAGGAAGACGAGAAGCGGCGCGACCAGCGCCAATGCCTTGACCTGGCGTGCCCGCTCGGCACGCCTCAACCGGCGCTTGAGCGGCACCTCGGTCGACGCATTGGCGCCGGACAGGAGCGCATCCGTCATTCGTCGAGCCTTGCCGGGCGCGTTATTTCGCGGCCCATTTGTTGAAGCGCTCGGTCAGGCGGTCGATGTTCTCGAGCCAGAAGCCGACGTTGATCTCGACCGCGTTCTTGATGTTGTCGGGCGCGGTGGGCAGGTCCTTCAGGACGGCGGGCGCGAGCTTGCCGGCTGCGTCCTTGTTCGAGGTGCCGTAGGAAATGTTCTCCGACAGCTTCGACTGGTTCTCCGCCTTGCCGGCGAAGTCCAGGAACTTGTAGGCCGCGTCCTTGTTCGGGCTGCCCTTCAGGATGACCCAGCTGTCGAGCGTGAACAGCGCGCCGTCCCACACCATGCCGAAATTCTTCTTCTCGTTCTTGTTCGCGGTGTCGATGCGGCCATTGTAGACCGAGGTCATCACCACCTCGCCCGAGGCGAGCAGTTGCGGCGGCTGGGCGCCGGCCTTCCACCAGACGATGTCGCCCTTGATGGTGTCGAGCTTCTGGAACGCGCGCTCGACGCCCTCGTCGGTCGCCAGCACATGGTAGACGTCCTTTGGCGGGACGCCGTCGGCCATCAGCGCGATCTCCAGCGTGGTCTTCGGGCCCTGGCGCAGGGCGCGCTTGCCCGGAATCTTCTTGGTGTCGAAGAAGTCGGCCCAGCCCTTCGGGGCCTCCTTCAGCTTGTCCTTGTCGTAGCCGAGAACAAAGTCATAGAGGATGGCGCCGACGCCGCAGGGATTGACGGATGGCGGGATATAGGCGGCCTCGCCGCCGATCTTGGCATAATCCAGCTTCTCGAACAGGCCTTCCTCGCAGCCGACCGCGAGCTCGTCGCTCTCGACCTGGACGACGTCCCAGGTGGCGGCGCCGCCCTGCACCTTGGCGCGCAGCACACCGACGCCGCCGTCCCAGGATTCGTCGTTCATGGCAATTCCGGCCGCCTTCTTGAACGGCTCGAAATAGGCCTTCTTCTGGGCATCCTGATACGCGCCGCCCCACGACACGACGGTGAGATCACGCGCCTGCCCGACCGTGGTCAGCGCGGCGCTGGCGGTGAAGGCCGCGGCGAAACCCAGAGCAATCTTGCCAATCTTGCGCTTCAGCATGGTCCTTGTTCCTTCTTCGTGTGCGTTGCGTTGAGTTCGATCGCTGGATCAGACGGGATCGAGGGCGAGGCAGTCCTCGGGGCGAAAGGTGACGAACACGTCTGCACCATGGGTCAGGCTGTCATGCGCGCCCGGCTGAAGCTTGACCATGAACTCGGCATTCCCCGAGACATCGAGCACGGCCAGCGCGTGGTCGCCGAGATAGACGGTGTTCTGCACCTTGGCCGGCAGCCGGTTCGGTCCGTCACTGGAGCTGCCCTCCGGGACGATGGAGATCCGCTCCGGCCGTATCGACAGGGAGGTCGATGCGCCCGCGCCTGATAGATTGACCGCCCGTGCGGTGACGGTGCCGCCGCCAGCCAGCGCGACGCGGCAATAGTCCCTGTCGACCGTCTCGACGGTGCCGGCCAGCACATTGTTCTCGCCGATGAAATGGGCGACGAAGCTGTTCACCGGATGCTCGTACAGCGCGTCGGGCTTGTCGATCTGCTGCACGATGCCGTCGTTGAACACGGCGATGCGGTCCGACATCGTGAGCGCTTCGCTCTGGTCGTGGGTGACGTAGACGACGGTAATGCCCATCGTCTCGTGCAACTGCTTGATCTCCAGCTGCATCTGCTCCCGCAGGCGCTTGTCGAGAGCGCCCAGAGGCTCGTCCATCAGCACGAGTTGCGGATTGAAGACCAGCGCACGGGCCAGTGCCACGCGCTGCTGCTGACCGCCGGACAGCTGCCCGGGCCGCCGGTGCGCCAGGGTCTCCATCTTGATCATGCGTAACGCCGATCCAACGCGCTCCTGCACGTCCGCCTTGTTCGTCTTGCGAACGGATAGCGGGAAGGCAATATTCTCCGCGATCGTCAGGTGCGGGAACAAGGCATAGTTCTGGAACACCATGCCGATGTCGCGCTTGTGCGGCGGCATGTTCTTGATCGGCCGGCCAGCGAGGTAGATCTCGCCCTGGGTCGGAACCTCGAAGCCGGCCAGCATCATCAGCGTGGTCGTCTTGCCCGAGCCCGACGGGCCGAGCAGCGTGATGAACTCGCCCTTCCTGATGTCGAGATCGAGGTTCTTCACCACGAGATGCTCGCCATCATAGGTCTTCTGAATGCCGGAAAAGCGCACCAGTGCCGGCGCAGGCGTGACCATGCCGGCTTCCATGTTGACCTCGCGTTTACCCACTACAGTGCTGTCGGCACCTCATTCGAGGTTGCGAGGAACAGCTTAGCATCCTCCGATCAGAATGCCAGCGGCGCAACCGATGAAGAGGCATCCAGGCGCGGCGAATGAAGGCGAGCTACATCCCCGACAGCTTCGTGACGGAGACATTCAGCGAGCCGCCGGCTTCCGCGACCACGCGCAGCGTCTTGGAATCGAAGGCGATGTCGGCGAGCGTCAGGCTGTCGATTTTGGCGTCGACCTTGACGCCGTCCCCGCTTTTCTGGAAGTCGGCGATGACGCCAGCGATCTTCTCGCGCGCGTTCGCCGCGATCGGCTTCAGGTCGAGCGTGGCCTTCTGCACCAGCGCCTGCTGCATCTGCGGCACCACGGCGCGGGCCGCCGCGCCGAGCAGGCCGAAGGCGGCTTCCGATTCCACCGCGAGCTGGATGTCGGCGAGCCGCAGCGTCTGCTGCGCCTGGTCGAGCACCGGCCGGCCCCAGATGTGCACGGTCGCCTCGGCGCCGAGACCGAGCCAGCTCTTCTTTTCCTTGGCGCGCACCAGAAGCGAGATCAGCAGGCGCTCGCCCGACGGGACCACGTTGACGCTCTTGACGGTGACGTCGACCGGGCCGGAGCCGTCCTCGGGATAGGTGTGGCCGACCATCTGCGCGGCGATCACCTTGTTGATCTCGGTGAAGGGCACGTCGATGGGCACGCCGATGTTCACGCCGGTGCCGCTCGGCGGCACGATCGAGATCTTGTCGGGGAACGGGCAGTCCGGCTTGGTCTGCGTCGACGTCACGCGCGTCTCCGCTTCCAGGCCCATCAGCAGCGTCACGGCCTGGGCATCGACCCGCGGCTGCGCGGCGATGGCCCGGATCGGCTTCATCTCCAGCCAGAGCGGCGGCAGCGCGGCCGAGGCGCCCGAGCCCTGCAGCGGGATCGAGCGGCAGGCCTTGGCCCATTGCTGCTTCGCGTTCTCGCGCAGGGCCGGATCGTTGCGGATGCGCTCGGAGACGATGTTGATCTGCTCGCCGACATTCTTGTCGATCAGCGGCTTCACCTGCGCCGGAACGTTGACCTTGGCGCCGGCGACGTTGAGGTTGGTGTCGCCGAGATTGACCTGGGCGCCGAGATTGGGCTCGAGATGCCAGTTGGCCGCGATCTTCGGGCGCGAGGTGACGATGACGTTTCCCCTGATCTCGGCGCTGGCGTTCAAATTCTTGATGTTGACCGCGCCGATCCGTTTCGCCGCGTCACCGCCGAGCACGCCGCTGAGCGCGTCGCCGAGGGCGCCGGTGGCTTTCGAGGACAGCGAGCCCGTGACGTTCAGCTTGCCGTTGAGCGGCGTCGAGATCGTCAGCACGTCCTTGTCGCCGGCAGCCGCCATCGGTCCGCGCACGGCGGTCCAGCCGATGTCGGCGTTCTCCAGGATCTGCGAGATCGGGTTATCGGCCTTCCCCGCGAAATTGCGCGGCGCGGCCTTCTCGGCCTGGTCGCGGATCGCCGACAGCGCGATGGCGACCGGCGCGATCACGATCGAGCTCTTCGACGCCGGCGGCAGCGGCGGCAATTGCGCCACGGGCGGTGCCGAATTCGTCGCGCGCGGCGACAGCAGATCCATCGCCTTCAAGCTGATGAAGAACGACGCCGCGAGCACCGCGACGGCGATCACAATGGTCTTCAGATTCAACGTCAGTCGCATCGATCCCCCAGGCCGCCCCGGCAGGGATTCTACAGGGCAGGCGAGGAGGGCGCTAGAGCGTACCGGTGGGGTGGAATTGCGGCGAACGGGTTAACGGTTGCGAACGCGCCGTTGCCGCGTGTTCGGATCGTAAATTGCGAAGCTAGCCGCGCCGGGGACGGCGGACCGCTCTCACATTGCCGTTAGCGCCGCCGCCGCAGAAGAAGCGGTCGCCGCCGTCGGACTCCAACCCCGACACCATGGTCCCGGCAGGCAGGTCGAGCTGCTCGAGCACTTTGCCGGTTTCCGGGTCGATCCGCCTGATATCGCTGTCCTCGCCTTCCCAGGTGCCGTGCCAGAGTTCGCCGTCGACCCAGGTCACCCCGGTCACGAAGCGCTTGCTCTCGATGGTGCGAAGGACCTTCCCCGTATCCGGATCGACCTGGTGGATCTTGCGCTCGCGATATTGCCCGACCCACAGCGAGCCTTCGGCCCAGGCCAATCCGGAATCGCCACCGCCGCCCGGAGCTGGAATGCTGGTGAGCACCTTGCCTGAGGCCGCGTCGATCTTCTGGATGCGATCCTCTGCGATCTGGAACAGGTGCCGCCCGTCGAACGCCGTTCCTGCATGGGCTGCGACATCGAGGGAGCGCGCGACCTTGCCGCTCTCCGGATCGACCGCATTCAATTTGTCGCCGGATGCGAACCAGACATGGGTGCCGTCATAGGTGACGCCGTGCACGGCGTCGACGCCGGCAAAAGGTCCGTACTCCCTGACGATCTCGGCGGCTGAACGCTTCATGTGCTCGCTCCCTGTGACGTGCTCCTACCTTACGTCTTCAGGAGCGGTCCCGGGAGTAACAAGCCTGTCGGGAAACCCGGGACGGGCGGCATCATCCAGCGCCGCGCCCGCCCATGTCCGAACGACTGCACCTTGTTCGATCGCGCCAGCTCGTCGAGCGCCCGCTGCACCGTGCGCGCGCTGGTCCCGAGCGCCAGCGCGAGCGCCGAGCTCGACCACGGCTCGCCGTCGGAGAGGAAGGCGAGGACAGCCGCGTGCTTTTCCTCGACGGGCCGCGCCAGCACCAGAACCTGCTGCGTCTTGCGCGGCGTCAGAGCAAAACCCTGCTTCGTCGCGGCCACATCGGCGAGTGGCATGAGCTTGGCGCGGAGCCGGCCGATCTCCACCCGCAGGCGCGCGCGGTGCGATTCATCGACGTGTCTCGCCCGGAACGCCGCTGCCATCAGCGCCTCGCGCGTGACGTCCGCGGGCCAGGCCTGCGCCAGGATGCGGGCGAGCGCGAACAGCACCGGGCGGGTCCCGAGCGATACGATCGTGCCCCGCCTGCGCACCGCATGATGGAAAGTGTCCACGACGAGCGCGTCCGAAGCCGCGAGCTCTTCGACCTGCTCCAGCAGCAACGGACGTTCATCGCCATGCGTGATCAGGCGCGCTGCGGGCGTATCGAGCACGCGGTTCGTGCTCTCGACCTCGGCTGTGAGTCCAGGAATGCCTGCAAGGCTTGCTGCGCGAGCCGCCCGGGCAAGCGCCGCGCGCGCGTCTTTGGTTCGGAGCCGCCGTATTGCGATGCCGGCGATCACGAGCTCGCGGACGACCTGCGGGGCAGGCGGCAGCGGGGAGGGGCCGAGCTCGGCGAGGATACGCTCGGCTTCGTCGAGCCGTCCCACGAGAAGGAGGCGGCGCGCCTCGATGTGGCCGGCATGCGTGGCATTGACGACATCGCCATGCTTTTCGAGCGTCGCCCGTGCCGCCGCGAGCATTTTTTCCGGCCAGTTCAGGTCGCGCGAGACCAGTGCGATCTCGGCTTCGGCGACCACGCATCTGGCACGCGCTACCGCCTCGCGCGGACCGAAAGCGCGCGCGGCGCTGCGCAGCAGCGTCTTCGCCTTTGCGAGGTCGCCGAGCTGGGCCATCGCGATGCCGCGCAGTGCCAGCGACGGCGCGTCATTGCGCAACGCGACGCGATTCAGCGCGCCGAGCGGATCGCCGGCCTCCAGCGCGCGTGCTGCGGCATTGATCAGCGACTCCATGTCAATCCCGCCACACTTGTTACTCCCACCGCGCAACCGCGAGGTGCCAGGATTCGTTGACGGCCGACAAGGTGCGGTGAACGGCGAGCGGTTCCGCGAAACGCAGGCTGATCGCCCTGGCAAGACGTCAAGCAGGAGATCTGGAGAGTCATGATGACATCAGCCCAAGACGAACGGAATATCGGACAGACCGCGATGCAGACACCGCCAGTGGTGTCGCCTCAGGACTGGGAGGCCGCCCGTCAGCAACTGCTCGTGAAGGAAAAGGCGCATACCCGTGCCCGCGACGCGCTGGCCGCCGAGCGCCGGCGCATGCCGTGGATGGAAGTTTCCAAAACCTATGCGTTCGAGGGGCCCGGCGGCAAGGTCAGTCTCGTCGATCTGTTCCAGGGCCGGCGGCAGCTGATCGTCTACCGCGCCTTTTTCGAGCCCGGCGTGTTCGGCTGGCCCGATCACGCCTGCCGCGGCTGCTCCATGGTGGCCGACCAGGTCGCCCATGTCTCGCATCTGAATGCCCGCGACACCACGCTGGTGTTCGCCTCGCGCGCGCCGCAGGCCGACATCATCAGGCTGAAGAAGCGGATGGGCTGGACCATGCCGTGGGTCACGATCACCGACAGCTTCGACGCCGATTTCGGCGTCGACGAATGGCATGGCACCAACGTGTTCTACCATGACGGGACGCGCATCTTTCGCACCTATTTCGTCAAGAGCCGCGGCGACGAGCAGATGGGCGGCACCTGGAACTATCTCGATATCACCCCGCTCGGCCGCCAGGAGGTCTGGGAGGATTCGCCGAAGGGCTATCCGCAGACGCCGACCTACAAATGGTGGAATTGGCACGACAGCTACACCGAAGGCGCGGCGCCCGACCAGAAGTGGGTCGAGATCTCCGACGCAGGCGAGAAGGCCTTTCGCGACGAGGCCGCGGGCGAACGGAAATGACCGCGGCCTGTCCGGCCAGCGCGGCGTCCGACGCCAGCCGCGACGGCGTCGCGGCCGCACGCCACCTCGCCAGATGGCTTGGTCTGGCGGCCACGCCGACCTTCGCGATCATGGCGCTGCTGACGGCCGTGCTCGGCGAGGGCCCCGCGGACATGCTCTGCGTCGCCGCGCACGGCTCAAGGCTCGGCGGGATGGTGCCGATGTATCTGCTGATGAGCGCGTTTCATTCAGCGGCGTGGCTGAGGCTGATCGCGGAGCGGCGGTGAGGGGGCGGGTAACGGCACCAACCAGGAGCGGCGCCGGCATCACCGGGGCCGCGTCGCACCGCTTCCGTCGAAGAACAAGGCCATCATGACCTCATCGTAATATCGGCCGTCCTGCTTCAGCGCATTCACGCCGCGGCCGTATTCGACGAAGCCGGCCGCCGTGTAGAGCCGCAATGCGGGCAAGTTCTCGCTGACGACGACGAGTTGAAGCTGCTCGACGCGGCTTGCAGCGTGCGCTGCGACGGCGTCGACGAGCAGGCGTCCCGTGCCGGTCTTTCGCGCCTGCGGCCGCACATACATGCCCCAGAGAACCGCCTTGTGCGCAGTCTTCGCGCCGTCCTCCCGCCGGAAGCCGGCAGTGCCGACGAGCTCGCCTGCGACGAACGCGCCGAACACATCCGAGATCGCGAGGCGCTCCTCGAACCAGGCGAGGGGCTTCTCCCGCTCGCGTTCGAACGTGCTGGTAAAAGCCTCGGGATGGGTCGCGAGCGCTTCCAGCCGGATCGTGCGGTAGAGCGCGGCATCGGCCGGTGTGAGCAGTCTGATCATGGCGATGAGAGGTGTGCCAGCGGCAGAGGGGCGCCCGCCTTCAGCGTCTGGATTGCGATGCTGCTGCGAACCTCCTGCACGATGGGAAGGTTGAGCAGCTTGTCGACGAGAAAGCGCTGATAGTCCTCGAGCTCGGGCACGACGATTTCGAGCAGGTAGTCGGCCTCTCCGGCGACAAGGTGGCAGGCGACGACCTCTGGCATGGCGACCACCGTCCGCTCGAAGCTCAGCGCCTGGTCGTTGGCGTGGCCGTTGATCTTGACGCCGAGGAAGGCCGAGAAGCCGAGCCCAAGACGGCCGCGCCGCAACGAGGCACGGTAGCCGTCGATATAGCCATCCTGCTCCAGCCGTCGCACGCGCCGCAGGCAGGGCGAGGGCGACAGGCCGACCCGGTCCGCCAATTCGATATTGCTCAATCGTGCGTTGGCCTGGAGTTCGGTGACGATGCGCCGGTCGATCGCATCCAGTTCGCATTTTGGCATGAACCGCATCCCGCTGGATCAAAAAGGGCGCAATGTTGCGCCGGAGCCGTCGAGACTAGCCCAGTTCGCAAGGACATGCCTCGGCTTTCCGTGAGATGGATCGCGCCGACCTCGCTGCTGATGGAGTGAACCATGACCGAAAGCCCGACCCTCGCGCCCCTGCTGGAGGCCGTCGAGCGTTACTTCACGCTGATGTACGACAACGACGTTTCGCAGTTCGACCGCGTCTTTGCGGTGACTGCGCAGCTCCACGGATTTCGCGACGGCGAATTGCGGATATTGCCGGTTCGCGACTACAGGGCGCTGCTGGCGTCGACCCCGTCGCCCAAGTCCAAGGACGCCCCTCGGCTTCGGGAGATATTGCTGATCGATATGGCGTCACCGGCGCAAGCGCTGGTGAAGGTTCGGGTTCGGATCGATCTGCTCCAGTACGTCGACTATCTCGCGTACCACCGCATCAATGACACCTGGCTGATCACGGCGAAATCGTTCCAAGTCGAGCGACGGCATGAGCCGGCGGGCACATAGCGCTTGCGGCAATTCCTATTGGCTGCCGGTCGATTGCAGATACGCCGCCACCTTGGCGGCCTCTTCGGCTGAGACGCCGCCATAGGGCTGCATCTTGTTGCCGGATACGACCTCGTCCGGCTTGACCATGAAGCGCGTGAGCTTGTCCTGGTCCCAGACGAAGCCGGCCTCTTTCATCGAGGACGAGTAGTTGTAGTCCGGCAGCGAGCCGGCCTTGCGGCCGACGATCCTGTTGAGATTGGGACCGAGGCGATTGTCGCCTTCCTTCACGGAATGGCAGGTGCGGCAGGAATTGTTGAAGGCCTGCTGAGCTGCCGCGTCGCTTGCTGGCTGCTGCGCGAGCGAGGAGGGTACGGACACGAGCAGCGTTAACGCTCCGGCACCGGCGACTGGGCGCAGCCACTGACACGGCGAGCATTGCAGGCGTGGTTGCATTTGCGCCTCCATCGGGGACCCGCGCCGCAGCAAGCGCGCGTCGACATGTCGGGGGCAAACGAAAGCGGCCCCGGGGATGTTCCGGGGCCGTTTGCGTCACAATGTCCTGTGGGTTCAGCGCGTCGCGGTTCCGAGCTCCGCGCGCCGTTCCGTCATCGGCAGCACAATCACCTTGGTGCCGACGTTGACGCGGGAATAGAGGTCGGAAACGTCGTCATTGGTCAGGCGGATGCAGCCGGAGGAGACGCGCTTGCCGATGGTGTCGGGGGCGTTGGTGCCGTGGATGCGGTAGATGGTGCCGCCGAGATACATGGCGCGGGCGCCAAGCGGGTTGCCGGGGCCGCCGGCCATGTGGCGCGGCAGATAGGGTTGGCGGGCGATCATTTCCGGGGGCGGGGTCCAGGCCGGCCACTCGGCCTTTCTGGTTACGGACTGCGTGCCCGACCAGGTGAAGCCGTCGCGGCCGACGCCGATGCCGTAGCGCAGCGCCTGGCCGCCTCCGAGCACGTAATAGAGATAGGTGTTGGGCGTATCGATGATGATGGTGCCCGGCGCCTCACGCGTCGCGTAGGAGACGGTCTGGCGGCGGAAGCGCGCCGGCATCTCCACGGCGTCCTGATCTTCGGGCGGCTCGGTCTGATAGGTCGGCGCCTGGTAGGGCTGATAGGGCTGGATCGGCTGCGGCGCGGCGAACGGCGGCAGCGGCTGGAAGAAGGGGAAGAGCTGCACCGGCGTGGCCTTGGCGCTACCCGCGAATGCGATTGCGGAGACCGCGACTGCACTGAGCGCAACGGCGCGCGAAAACGTCTTGAACGTGTCCAGATTGAACATGTGATCGCCCCTGTTTGCTCGGTGGTCTCGGCCACCGCGGCACCGTCGCGGTGCTCTGTTGCACAGATCACTAGCGGCAAAACGTTTCGGGACATTTGCGCGGAAAACCGAAAACGGTTTCACGGCGGCAAGGATTGTTTCATGACAGTTTCGTGGCCGCAGGCGCTCGTTAACGAACAAAACGGTGGGCCGACACTTCTGTGACGTCACACGCCTGAAATATCCTTCGTTGATGGTCGGAAACCGAGAATCATCAAACTCTCGGGATTTCCCCATGCGGGTATTAATCGCGACTGACGCCTGGCATCCCCAGGTTAACGGTGTGGTCCGCACCCTGACCTCGCTGGCGAATGCCGCCAAGGCCCTCGACGTCGAGATCGATTTCCTGACGCCAGACGGCTTTCCGTCCTGGCCGCTGCCGACCTATCCGGGGCTGCGCATCGCGCTGCCGAGCGGAAAGGAGATCGCGCGACGGATCGATAAGGCCGCGCCGGACGCGCTCCACATCGCGACCGAAGGTCCGATCGGCTGGGCGGCGCGCGCCTATTGCCGCCGCAACCGGCTTGCCTTCACAACGTCCTACACGACGCGCTTTCCCGAATACGTCTCGGTGCGGACCGGGATCCCCGCCGCCGTCGGTTATGCCGTGCTGCGCCACTTCCATGATGCCGCCGCGATGACGATGGTGGCGACGCCCTCGCTGCGGCAGGAGCTCTCCGAACGCGGCTTCAAGCGGCTCGGCTTCTGGACGCGCGGCGTCAACACCGAGCTGTTTCATCCCGACTCTCCGGCACGGCTCGATCTGCCGGGGCCGATCTTCATGACCATGGGCCGGGTCGCGGTGGAGAAGAATCTCGAAGCGTTTCTCTCGCTCGATCTGCCGGGCACCAAGGTGGTCGTGGGCGACGGCCCGCAGAAGGCGGCGCTCCAGAAGAAATATCCGGAGGTGGTGTTCCTCGGCGAGAAGAAGGGCGCGGATCTCACTGCGCATCTCGCCGCCGCCGACGTGTTCGTGTTTCCGAGCCTGACCGATACGTTTGGCGTGGTGCAGCTGGAGGCGCTGGCCTCCGGCACGCCGGTTGCGGCGTTTCCCGTGACGGGTCCCAAGGACGTGATCGCCGATCATCCGATCGGCGCGATCGACCACGATTTGCGTACCGCGTGCCTGCGCGCGCTCACCATGTCGCGCGAGACCTGCCGTAACTTCGCGCTGGAGCGTTCCTGGGAAAACAGCGCGCGCCAGTTCGTCGGCAATCTCACCTCACTTCAGCCCAGCCGCGTCCTGCGCGCCTCGCCTCGCATGGCGCGGCGGCCGGTGCGCGGTTGATCCCAACGTCTGACCACAGCGAGAACCTCATCGATGGCTAAGATCATGAACCTTGACGGCACCCAGCAGCTCGATCTCACCCGTGGCACGGTCGAGCAGGCCTATGACCGCTGGGCGCCCGTCTACGATCTCGTGTTCGGCGGTGTGTTCGCCAAGGGCCGGCAGGCGGCGATCGCGGCCACCAATAAGATCGGCGGCCGCGTGCTCGAGGTCGGCGTCGGCACCGGCATCTCGCTGCCGCTCTATGCACCGAACCTGCGCATCTTCGGCACCGACATCTCGGAAGCGATGCTCGACAAGGCGCGCCAGCGCGTCACCGAAGGTAACCTGAAGAACGTCGAAGGCCTCGCGGTGATGGACGCCGAGAAGCTCGAATTCCCCGACAATTCCTTCGACGTCGTGATGGCGCAATATGTCGTCACCGCCGTGCCGAACCCCGAGAAGGCGCTCGACGAATTCGCGCGCGTGCTGCGGCCCGGCGGCGAGCTGATCATCCTCACCCGCGTCAGCGCCGATGCCGGCATGCGCCGCTTCATCGAGCAGAAGCTGCAGCCGGTGGTGCGTCCGCTCGGCTTCCGCACCGCCGAGTTCGCCTGGTCGCGCTATGCGAAGTGGCTGGCCGGCGCCCACGGCATCGAGCTCGCCGAGCGCCGCCTGATTCCGCCGCTCGGCCATTTCTCACTGGTGCGCTTCCGCAAGGTCGACGTCGCGAAGGCGGCGTGAGCTGAAGCTCACGCGTCGCGTGCGTCATCGCGCCGCTGCACATCGTCACATGACAAAATGATGATGTCACACGGCCTACATCGAATCCCTGTAATCCCATACCCGAAAGCATTTTGGGGGAGAGCATGATCAAGAATTATCTCGAGCAGCTGCGGATCCAGCGCTGGGACGACCATCGCTACTATCACCACAGCCGCATCAATCAGAGCCTGCACTTCATCAGCGCGCTGAGCTTTCTCTTTGCCTATGTCTGGCTGTTCATCGATCCCGTGGTCTCCGCGCTGGTCGGCTGGCTGGTCTCGATGACCTCGCGCCAGGCCGGTCACTTCTTCTTCGAGCCGCACGGCTACGACCACATCAATCAGGCCACCCACGAGCACAAGGAAGAGATCAAGGTCGGCTACAACCTTCAGCGCAAGGTGGTGCTGATGACGATCTGGGCGGCCTCGCCGCTGGTGCTGTTCGCCGATCCGACGCTGTTCGGCCTGTTCACGCCCTGGGCGAGCGCGACCGACTTCATGCGGCAGGTCGCCAAGATCTGGCTCGTGGTCGGCGGCGGCGGTCTGTTGTTCCGCACCGTGCACCTGTTCTTCATTCGCGACGTCGAAACCGGCCTCGTCTGGATGACCAAGATCCTGACCGATCCCTTCCACGATCTGATGCTCTATCGCAGCGCGCCGCTCGCCCTGATGCGCGGCGAGCTGATGGACCCCGGTCTGCACCTCAACCCCGAGCACACGCTGGGCCTCATCGGCGAGCCCACGCTCGAAGAGCAGCACGCCTGAGCGCGCTGGTCTCACTGAGTACTCCGATGTCTGATGGTTACGTCATGCCCGGGCTTGTCCCGGGCATCCACGTCTTGGGGGCTCTTTCGCCTCTCCCCGCGTGCGGTCGGACAATCGCATATGGTGCACACAACGCAGCGGCATCGGCGGTGGGCTCCCTCTCCCGCTTGCGGGGGAGGGCTGGGGTGGGGGTGTCTCCGCGTCGGGATTGTCGGGGATTACTGAGGATGTCCCTGTGCGGCAAGAACCCTCACCCGCCGCGCGCGAGACGATGCTTTCGCATCGCCCGGGGCGCGTCGGCCTCTCCCGCAAGCGGGAGAGGCGGAGCAAGCCCGCGCAGTGTGGCTTCAGCGCCCGAAGCGCTTGGCCAGCATCTCTTTCAAAATCTGCCGCTTGATGTTCTTGTTGGTGAGCACGCCGTCGTGCCACCAGAAGCCGTCCGCCTTCATCTTCTGCGCCGCGCGGACGAAACGCTCGGCGACTTCGCCGAAGTCGGCGTCGGTGTAGTTGAGGCTGAAGATCAGCCGGCCGGTGCCGACCCAGCTGAGCGCCAAGCCCTCGGCGCGCAGATAATATTGCAGCATCCAGTTGTAGCGGGACGGGGTGGTGTATTTCACCGTCCAGATCGACGAGAAGTTTGCGAACCGTACCGGCAGGCCGGCGTCGGTCATCATCTGGTTGAGTTTTTGCGCGCGGCCGTTCCAGGTCGCATCCAGCCCGTCATAGATGGCGCGGAAATTCGGGGAGGCGAGGCGGCTCAAAAACTCGTCCATCGCCGTCATGACGTACGGATGCGAATTGAAGGTGCCGCGGGCGAAGCAGATGTCGGCGGGGCGGTCGTCGTTGAAGCGGCGCATCAATTCCTTCTTGCCGCAGACCACGCCGACCGGCAGGCCGCCGGCGAGGCTCTTGCCGTAGGTCACCATGTCGGCCTTGACGCCGAAATATTCCTGGGCGCCGCCGGCGGCGAGACGGAAGCCGACGAAGACTTCGTCGAAGATGAGCACGATGCCGCGCTCGGTGCAGACCTCGCGCAGCCTCGCGAGCCATTCGGTGTAGGCCGCGCGGTCAAAATGGCCGCCGCGGGAGCTGTCGACCAGCGAGGAATCGCCGGGCGCGTTGCCGTTCGGATGCAGCCCCTGCAGCGGGTTGACCAGCACGCAGGCGATGTCCTTGCGCGTGCGCAGCACGTGCAGCGTCTTCTCCGACATCTCGGCGAGGGTGTAGGTCTCGTGCGCGGCAATGGGGTTGCCGACGCCGGGCTGCACGTCGCCCCACCAGCCGTGATAGGCGCCGGCGAAGCGAACCAGATGCGTGCGCCTGGTGTGGTAGCGCGCCAGCCGCACCGCCTGCATCACGGCCTCGGTGCCGGACATGTGGAACGAGACTTCGTCGAGGCCGGAGATCTGGCACAGACGCTGCACGTTCTCGAGGATGACGGGATGGTAGGGGCCGAGCACGGGACCGAGCGCATGCGCGCGCTTCTCGGCGCCCTCGATGCACTCCTTGTAGAAGTCGTTGCCGAAGATGTTGACGCCGTAGGAGCCCGTGAGGTCGTAGGAGGTGTTGCCGTCGACGTCCGTGACGGTGACGCCGCGCGAGGACTCCATGAAGGTCGAGGTGCCCAGATGCTCGCGGACGAGACGCGAGAACTGGAACGGCACGCGGTAGCTCTCGGTGAAGTTCAGGTCGGAGATCGTTTCCGCCGCTTCCTTCGTCATCGCGCGACCCCTGGGGTAGCGCTCGGCGTAAAGCTTGGCGAGGCGGAAGAAGGCGTCCTTACGCTGCGCCACCACGCTATCAGGCGCGCCGTCGCAGCCGAAATATTTGTCGCCCTCGAATTCGTAGAACGGGAGCAGCTTTGCAACCCGGCGCGACATCTTGGAGTGCCCGGCGAGCGAGCGGTGCTTGGCGCGGGACAGTTCGACCCGCGCCTTGATCTTCGGGAGGACGGCGGCAGCGGACGCTGCGGCGGCCACGGACATCGAGAGAATCGGGAGTGTCGTTTCCATGACAACAAGCGCTAATACTGTGAGCTGACAGATTCATGACAGTCAAAGCCCTCATCGCCTCTTTCACCCAGCAGGAAGACCTCAACTTCCTGTTGACCAACCGCATCCCCCGCGCCGCGCTGACCCGCTTCATGGGCTGGTTCTCCAAGATCGAGAATCCGCTTGTGCGGGACTTCTCGATCGCTCTGTGGAAGCTGTTCTCCGACCTCGATCTGTCGGAGGCGCGCAAGACTCATTTCAAGAGCCTGCACGACTGCTTCACCCGGGAGCTCAAGCCGGGCCTGCGGCCTTTTGATCCCGACCCCTCCATTGTCGCCAGCCCCTCCGACGGAATCGTCGGCGCCCACGGGAAGATCGCCGACACCGAGCTGTTTCAGGTCAAGGGCGCGCCCTATTCGCTGCTCGACCTGCTCGGCGATTCCGCGCTGGTCGACCAGCACCGCAACGGCTCCTTCGTCACGCTGCGTCTGACCTCGAGCATGTATCACCGCTTCCATGCACCCTATGACGCGCATATCGAGCGCGTCACGCTGATCCACGGCGATGTCTGGAACGTCAACCCGATCGCCTTGAAGCGGGTCGAGCGCCTGTTCTGCAAGAACGAGCGCGCGGTGATCCGGACGCACCTTTCGACCGGCGAGGCCGTGACGCTGGTGCCGGTTGCCGCGATCCTGGTCGCGAGCATCCGCCTGCACTTCCTCGACATGGTGCTGAACGCGCAGACCCGCGGCCCGGTCAATTTCCCCTGTGACGTCAAGGTGGCCAAGGGCGAGGAGCTCGGCTGGTTCGAGCACGGCTCGACCATTATCATCCTCGCGCCCGGCGATTTTACCTTCTGCGACGGCATCGTCGAGGGCACGCGCATTCGCGCCGGCCAAGCGCTGCTCAGAAGAAAGTAGCCTTCAATCCGCCGTCCCCGCCGCCTATATCCTCGGCGGGGACGACGATAATGGATGCGAGCGATGGCGCGGGCGCCGGTGATGGCGGCGGGTGGTATTGTGCTGCGGCGTGGCGCGCCGCCGCTGGTTGCGGTCGTGCGCCAGCGCAAGCGCAACGAATGGGTTTTGCCCAAGGGCAAGCTCGACGACGGCGAAACGCCGAAACAGGCGGCGCACCGCGAGGTGCTCGAGGAAACCGGGCACGACGTCGCTATCCATGAATTCCTCGGCACGCTCGTCTACCAGTCCGGCGGGCGTTCCAAGGTCGTGCATTTCTGGCGCATGGAAGCTGACGGCGGTCCCGTCCGCAAGCTGATGAACGACATCAAGGCGGTCGACTGGCTGCCGCTTGACGACGCGCTTGCGCGCCTGTCGCGCGAATACGAGCGCGCCTTCCTGACCCAGATCGGACCGATCGCGCTTGCGGCAGCGGGGCTGGCGTCCGCGCCCGAACCGACGCCGACGCTCGCGGCGGACGATATCGATGCAACGCTGCAGACTTTGACACCGGCTGAAGCCGCATCTGTCGACGAGCTGCGACATGGTCTGCTGCAGAAGGTGAAGGCCTGGCTGCGCGGCGAGGCGTGAGTTGTCTTCACCTCGCCCCGCTTGCGGGGAGAGGTCGGATTGCATCGTAGATGCAATCCGGGTGAGGGGGACTCTCCGCGAGTCTCACTGCCACTATTTCTGCCGAAGCAGCCCCTCACCCCAGGCGAGGGAGCGCACCGAGCGCGCACATGCACGCCGAACTTTACCGCCGCTCCTTCTCCTTCGGTGGCGGCGCCGGCTTGCGCGGCGCTGCGGGGCGTTGCGCGGCAGGGAGGCGCTGCTGGAAGCCGCCGGGTCGCTGCATGCCCGGCGGTTGGACTGCGGGCGGCTGGCCCGGCTGCATGCCGGTGCGCGGCAACTGCGGCTGCGGATGAGTCCCGCCCGGCTGTGACGGCATGACTCCTCCGGGCTGAATCTGCCCACCACGCTGCGGCTGTGTTTGCGGCGTGCCGTTCGGCGGGGTGGCCTGTCCGGGGCGCGTTGGACGTCCTGCACCTTGCTGCTGGCCGTGCTGCGGCTGGCCTTGTTGCTGTCGTCCTCGCGGCTGTTGCCCTTGGCCCGCACGCGGCGTGCCCGGTTGCACGGCGCCGCCTTGTTGTCCCTGGCCTTGTTGTCCCTGGCCCTGCCGTTGCGGCGGCTGGGTGCCTTGCCGGCCCGGCGTGCCCGGCTGCTGCTGACCCGGACGGTTGTTCTGGCTGGGTTGGCTGTTCGGCCGCTGTGGCTGTTGGCTCGGCGCGGTCGCCGGCCGCAATTGCTGTTGCTGCGGCGGCTGGACCGGCCGCGGAATGCGGCTGAGCGCGGCCGGATTGGCGCGGCGGAAGTCACGCTGCTCGGTGACGATCTGGCGGCCCGTGGTTTGCGCCAGATGCACCTGGCCGACGAAGCCGCGGTCGCGCGCGATCTGCTGCGCCGGAATCGTGATCGGTACCGCGGCGAAGCGCATGATTCCGGCAGTGGCCGCGCCGGGCCGGATCGCAAAGCCGCTCGCGCCTTGCGTCAACGCGCCGAGCCGCGTGCCGCTGCTGCGGTCGTCGACGTCGATGTGGCCGACGCGGCCGTCGGCATCGGGATAGAGCTTGATGTTGACGTTGCGCGCGCTGCTCGCTGCCGCGCCTTCAGGCACGTCGACGACGCCGGTGGTGCCGCGGATGCCGAGCGTCGCGGTCGGTGTCGTGATCTTCATGTCGCCGGTCTTCGCCACGGCAGCCGCGACGAAGGCGACCGTGCCCTTGCCGACGTCGAAGATCGCGGAGTTCTGCTTGCCGCCATCCTCGTAAACGTAATTGTCGATGGTGATTTTGGCGGCGGCGGAGAGGTTGAACGTGGTCGCGTCGTTGAACGTGATGCCGAGCGAGGAGTTCGACGAGGTCTGCACGACGTCGTTGAGATAGATGTCGTCGCGCACGCGCAGCGGATAGGAATTCTTGTCGCGGATCACGGTCGCGATCCCCGTGACGGTCGCAACGTTGCCGATCGGCTCGACGGTGGCGGGTTGTGCGTCCGCGGCCGGTGTCGGCGAGGCCGAGGGCGTCGGGGAGGGGGCGGGTGCCGGCTGAGCTTGTGGCTGCGCCTGCGCGAGCTCGATTGTCTCGGATGCACGAGCCACGCTGGTGCCTGCCAGCGGCAAAGCCGGCAGCATGAGCGCGAACACGAAGCGGCGCCAAGCCAGCATTGATGTCACGAAGAAGTCCCGGTGAGAACGCGAGGCGAGATCGGTTGATATCAGCCGGGGAGACCTGAATGGCGGATGAACATGTGTGGAGGGGGAGAGGCGAGCGTTCAAATGGGGCGCGATGCTAGCTTGGGACCAAACCTCTACACACCGTCATGGCCGCGCTTGTCCCGGCCATCCACGCCTTGACGCGTGGCACTGAGAACGTGGATGCCCGGGACAAGCCCGGGCATGACGAAGATGTGTGCGTGTCGCGCGAAATCCCGGGTCGATGCCTCGCATCGCCCGGGATGACGGAGATGATGTCAGCTCACGCGCTTCCAGGTCTGTCCGCCGCAGAACATGCCGCCGAAGGCGCAGCCCTGCACGCGCATCGCATTCGGACCCTTCATCGCGATGGTCGAGTCGTAATTGCGGCCGGAGTCGGGATCGTGGATGCGGCCGCTCCACTTCGAGCCCTCTGGCTTCATGTTGATCAGGATGCGCTCATTGGTCTTCTCGGCATAGCCGCAGAGATTGGCGCCGCACTGCTCGACGCGAACGTTGCCCTTGTTCTCCTCCGTTGCCCAGACGCCGATCGGCGTGTTGGCGACCACCACAGGCGCGGCGGCCACAGGGGCCGGAGCGGGCGCCGGAGCAATCGCGACCGGCGCGGGTGCGGGAGCAGGAGCCGCGACGGGCGCCGGCTGTGTATTGGCGTCAAAGCCGACCGACGGCGCGGCAGCAACCGTCGCGGCCGGCGCGGCGGGAGCCGTGACGGCGGGCGCGGCCGGCGCGGTCGCCTGCACCGGCTGCTGCTGCACCGGAGCCGGCGCGGGCTGCGCAGTCGTCGTGCTTGGCGTGGTGTCGTCATCGTCCTTGGAGCCGCCAAGGCCCTTCAGATTGATGTTGTTCAGCTTGATCGGCTTGTCCGACAGGCCCGGCGCAACGATGGTCACGCAGTTGAGCGAGGCGCAGTTGCGCGGTGTCTCGATGCGGATGTGCTGGCCTTCGATCTGGAACGAGATCGTGTTGCCGCCGGCATGGGCGGCGGCGGTCGACGCCAGGAAGAGCGCGGTGGCGGCGATGGTGAGCTTGTTCATGACAACCTCCGAAAATGGCGTGGTCCCGATGGACTGAAGTCGCCGGTGGATGAAGCGTGGTTCGACCCTACGCCGGACTGGCCGGGCGTTCCGTGATGGACGTCACAACGGTGGCGCGCCGCTGGGTGAGGCGGCGCACATTCAGCGGCCACGCCGCTGCGTAAGCTCGTGGTGGCACTCAGGGAGGTGTGGATGAAACGGCTTGCGACTTCGCTTGGCACCTTGATCGCACTGATGGCGATCACGCCCGCGGCCGTGGCCGGTTCCTATTCCTTCTCGATCGGCGGTCACCGGTTCCATGTCGAGTCGCCGCGCAATTGCCGGTCGGCTTCTTGTGTGTCGGTCTCCAGCCGCAGCCTTCGATCGACAGACGATGTCAACACGACATCAGCCGCGCCGCCTACGGTCGCACCGCTGCAGCCGGCCTATCCCGCAGCTCCGGTCCGACCGGCGCAAGCAACCGTCGTCGTGCCGCCACCGGCGCCGACCGGCCCTGTTGTCGCCGCGACGACGTCGCAGCCCGTTGTCCTGCCGCCGCCAAGGGTCGAGACGCCGACGCTCGCCGCGCCGAGCCTCAATCCGCCGCGAGTCGACCTGCCGCGAATGGATCCGCTGAAGATCGTTACGATTGATCCGCCGCGCATGGAGCCGCCGCCCTTCCCGAGTCCCGAGATCAAGCAGACCGCAACGGTCGCACAGCGCAGCGACGATGAGCCGGCCTATATGCCACTGGGCGAATGGGAGAGCCCCGGCGCCAAGGGCACGGTTCGCATCGAACGCTGTGGCCCTGCATTGTGCGGTTACGCGCTGACGGAGGCGTCGAGCCGCGGCGAGAGCGTGCTCGTCAACATGAAGCCGAAGTCGCACGACGTCTGGACCGGCAACATCTACAGCCGCTCCAGCGGCAACACCTATTACGCGACCATGACGCTGAAGAGCTCCGGCCGGCTCCACGTCGAAGCCTGCGCGCTCGGCCGCTTCTGGTGCTCCGGCAACGACTGGACCCGGATCGAGGCTCCGCGAGAGCAACTGATCACGACATCGCGGCAATGGAGCGCGCGGTCGTAGTTTTTCTCCCCTACTCCCCTTGCGGGAGAGGGGACGAAGAGCGTGTATCGGAGCGATAAGCCGCTAGATCATGCCGAGCACGATGGCGCCGACGAAGGCCATGGCGAGGTATGCGGTGACAACGCTCAGTTTCCCGGCGAACGTCATGAGGTCGCTCCCTCCATGCGCGCCGCTTTGCGCGCGGGCATCATGGTTAACAGAAAGTCTCCTTGCGAAAAAGTCAGCCTTGCTGTCGCTCAGTCCTGCCGGCGTCCCGGGCGCGCGCGGGCCGGTATGGTTAAAGAACTCTGAAATCAACGTGTTGAAGAGTCTTTAAGTAAATTCACCGAACGTGCGTGCATGACGCGCGGAGTTCGTTTGTATCTCGTCGGCTCCATCGTCCTTGTTTCGCTAGCGGGTTGCGGACGCGGCTTCTTCCAGGCCGAGCGCGAGCCGTGGCGGGCCGAGGCCGAAGCCGCTTGCCTGAAATCGGGCGCGGTGAAAGAGGGGCCGGATCTCGTCCGCATCGATCCGATCTCCGGGCCCGGCATGTGCGGCGCCGAGTTTCCGCTCAAGGTCGCGGCCATCGGCGAAGCCTCGAGCAGCTACGGCTTTGCCGACGAGGAACTGCGCCCGCCGGGCAGCATCGGCGGCCAGCCGCGCTGGCCGGTGTCGCAGCCGCGATCGAATTACCCGCAGAGCCAGAATTATCCGGCATCGTCCTATCAGCAACGGTCGAACTATCCCGAAAGCGCGGTGCGCCAACCGTCCGGCTATGGCGCCTCGACCGGGCCGGTGTCGCTGAACGCGCCCGGCGTGGCGGCGCAGGAGGACGAGATCGACCTGCCGCCCGATGGCACCGATGCCGCGGGCGCGGCACGTTACATGAATTCGCCGAGCTATCCGGCGCGGCCGGCACCTTACTCGCAGGCGCCTGCGCAACAGCCCCCGCCGCGTCTTGGCCCGGCGCAGGGCAACCCCGTCACGGCCGTCGGTCCGGTCGCGATCAAGCCGACCGCGACGCTCGCCTGTCCGATCGTGTCCGAGCTCGACCGCTGGCTCGCCGACACCGTGCAGCCTTCGGCGATGCGCTGGTTCGGCGTCCGCGTCGCCGAGATCAAGCAGATCTCCGCCTATTCCTGCCGCGGCATGAACGGCAATCCGCATTCTCACATCTCCGAACATGCCTTCGGCAACGCGCTCGACATTGCCGCCTTCGTGCTCGCCGACGGCCGCCGCGTCACCGTGAAGGACGGCTGGCGCGGCATGCCGGAGGAGCAGGGGTTTCTACGCGACGTGCAGTCGGGCGCCTGCGCGCATTTCACCACGGTGCTCGCGCCGGGGTCGAACGTCTATCATTACGATCACATCCACGTCGATCTGATGCGCCGCGCCAGCCGCCGCCTGATCTGCCAGCCCGCCGCCGTCTCCGGCGAAGAGGTCGCATCGCGCGCGCAGTCGCGCAGGCCCTATGCCAACGCGCACGATCCCTCCGTGACCGGCTCGCTCGGCCGCAAGAGCACTGCGCAAAAGCGCGGCAAGGAAGAAGACGACTACGCCGACGATTAGGCGCGGATTTCTCCAGGTGCCAGGAAGATCGGGGCGTCGCTCTGCGACGCCAGAAGGTCATTTCGAGGTCGGCTTCGACGCGGCGGGGACCAGCCCCATGCACAGCTGCACCTCGCCCGGGACATTGTAGGTGCGCATGATATGGCGGCTGTCGCGCAGGCCGGTCGCCTCACGCTGCACCACGAACATCCAGAGCGCCTGGCCGGCTTCCGCCACCAGCTTGCGCCTGGCCGGTTGCATCGAGGCCGGCAGTTCCGAGAGCGCGTGGGCGGCGTCGAACTCGCGCAAGCGGGTTAGCGCCTGTTCGAGTGTGCGGCCCATCCGTCCAAGCGCCGAGGCCTGCTCCTGGACGATCTCGTAATGGAGGATATCGACGGGCGGGCGAAGATCACGGGACATGACCGCAAATATAGTGCCGCCTGACGGGCCTGCGCAACGCGCAGCTACTTCGCCTTGTAAGCCGCCATGAACATTCGCG
This sequence comes from Bradyrhizobium sp. TM233, assembly GCF_036247965.1. Classification (NCBI taxonomy): domain Bacteria; kingdom Pseudomonadati; phylum Pseudomonadota; class Alphaproteobacteria; order Hyphomicrobiales; family Nitrobacteraceae; genus Bradyrhizobium; species Bradyrhizobium sp. TM233. The sequence continues at coordinate 37,028 of NZ_BTIG01000002.1, forward strand.
TCGCACTGTCGACGACCTCGGTCATGCGCTGTTCCGACGGCGCGGGCGCGGCCTGGAACACGAAGGGCAGGAAGAGTGACGCCTTGCACAGCTCCATGAATTGCGAGGCGGCAAGGTTGCAATCGTCGATCTTGAGATGGCCGGAGGTGACATGGGCTTTGAGATAGTCGGAGAGGCGGTTGATGGACTTGTCCAGCACCCGCGCATAATAGCGGCGGCCGACATCGGGCATGCGCTCGGCGATCGCCATCACGGTGCGGATCGCCGATCCGCCGCCGGGCCGGCAGAGCAGGTGGATGTAGGCCCGGCCGAACTCCTTCAGCGTGGTCTCGGCATCGCGCGCGGGATCGAAATTGAACACGACCTGGCCGTGCTGGAGCGCCTCCTGCTCGAGGATGGCTTCGAACAGCGCGCATTTGTCGGCGAAGTAGACGTAGAGCGTGCCCTTGGAGACCTGCGCTGCGCGCGCAATCTCGCCCATGCTGGCGCCGTCGAAGCCGAGATCCATGAATACCTTGCGGGCACCGTCCAGGATCTGGCGACGTTTGGAGCCGTCCTCCTCCTGGATGACGTGCAGATGATCGCGGCCGGCTACAACCATTGGTTCAGGGTCTCGGCAGGTTTTTGAGTCGGGTCTGCGGCCATGAAACCCGAATAAAGGATTCTCGTCAGTAGGGTCCGGCCGGGAATATTATGTATATTGACCGAACCGTTCGGTCAATGGTATTTGGATCAGCGAGAGGGAACAGGCCGCACGCCGGCTGTGTCTTTGATCGCGCTTTTTTGGGGAGGCCTTTATGGCCGTATCGAGAGACCAGGCTGCGCGCGTCCTTCGCCAGGAAGCGGTGGAAGAGCACGCGGATGGTGATGCTGCGATCGAGAACGCTGCACCCCTTGCCGAGCAATTGCGCTCTCACGTGGCCGAGGAAGCCAGGCGCCGCACCGCCGAGGCGCCGGAGAAGCCCGTGACCGACAAGCCGGTCGCACCTGCGCCGGAGGCACCCGCCGCCGGCGCTCCCAAATCCGGCAAGCGCAAATTCGTCCTGATGGGCGTCGGCCTCGTGCTGGCGCTCGCGGCCGCGAGCTATGCCGGCTACTACACGCTGGTCGGCCGCTTCTACATCTCCACCGATGACGCCTATGTCCGCGCCAACAACACCATGCTGGGCGCGCGCGTCTCCGGCCACATCGCTTCGATCGTCGCCGGAGACAACACCACCGTGAAAGCGGGCGACGTCGTGCTCCGCATCGACGACGGTGACTACAAGATCGCGGTCGATGCCGCCGCGACCAGGATCGCGACCCAGCAGGCCACCATCGATCGCATCGGCCGCCAGGTCGCCGCGCTCGACAGCCAGGTGGCCCAGGCCAAGGCGCAACTCGTCTCGGCAGAGGCCGGCCTCAAGCGGGCCGATCTCGACTATGAGCGCCAGCAGGCCCTGAGCAACAAGGGGTTTGCCTCGCGCGCCACCTTCGAGAGCTCGGAAGCCGGACGCGACCAGGGTGCCGCTGCGGTCAAGGCCGCGCAGGCCGCCTACGACGTTGCAATCAGCAATGTCGATGTCGCCAAGGCGCAGCAGGCCGAAGCGCAGGCCCAGCTCGCCGAGCTCAAGACCACGCTCGCCAAGGCCGAGCGCGACCTCGGCTTCACCGCGGTGCGCGCGCCGGTCGACGGCACCTTCTCCAATCGCCTGGTCAACACCGGCGACTTCGTCGCCGTCGGCCAGCGCCTCGGCAACATCGTGCCGCTGGATGACGTCTATATCGACGCCAATTTCAAGGAAACGCAGCTCAAGCGCATCCGTGCCGGCCAGTCGGTGACGATCAAGGTCGATGCCTACGGCATGCGCAAGTTCTCCGGTGTCGTCGACAGCATCGCGGCGGGCGCGGGCTCGGTGTTCACGCTGCTGCCGCCCGACAATGCGACCGGCAACTTCACCAAGATCGTGCAGCGCGTGCCGGTCCGCATCCGCGTGCCGAAGTCGGTGGCGAAGCAGAACCTGCTCCGCGCCGGCATGTCGGTCTATGCCACCGTCGACACCAACAAGGGCGCGGCCGACGCCGACAGCGAGGTCGACCTCGACGATCCCACCGCGATCCACCCGCAGTAGCGACAGCCTCAGCGCTGCGAGGTCGGACCATGGCCAACGCCACCACTGCTTCACCTGCCATGATGGCGAACCCCGCTTCGGAGCGCATCGCGCCGAAGCGGCTGTTCGCGTTCATCATCATGGTGTTCGGGATGTTCATGTCGATCCTGGACATCCAGATCGTCTCGGCCTCCCTCAGCGAAATCCAGGCCGGATTGTCAGCGAGCTCCAGCGAAGTCTCCTGGGTTCAGACCGCCTATCTGATCGCCGAGGTCATCGCGATCCCGCTGTCGGGCTTCCTGTCGCGCGCCTTCGGCACGCGGCTGTTGTTCGCGATCTCGGCGGCCGGCTTCACCGCCTCGAGCCTGCTCTGCGGGTTTGCCACCACCATCGAGGAGATGATCCTCTGGCGCGCGCTGCAAGGATTTCTCGGCGCCGGCATGATCCCGACGGTGTTCGCCTCGGCCTATACCGTTTTTCCGCGCTCCAAATTCCACATCGTCGGCCCCATCATCGGCCTGGTCGCGACGCTGGCGCCCACGATCGGACCGACGGTCGGCGGCTACATCACCGACCTGATGTCGTGGAACTGGCTGTTCTTCATCAACGTCGTGCCCGGCATCGGCATCACCCTGGGCGTGCTGGCGCTGGTCGATTTCGACGAACCGCATTTCGAGCTGCTCGACCGCTTCGACTGGTGGGGCCTCTTGTTCATGGCCGGCTTCCTCGGCACGCTGGAATACGTGCTGGAGGAGGGTCCGCAATATGAATGGATGCAGGATACGTCGGTCGCGATCTGCGCCTGGATCTGCGCGATCTCGGCGATCGCCTTCTTCTGGCGCGTCTTCACGGCGGCCGAGCCGATCGTCAACCTGCGCACTTTCTCCAATCGCAATTTCGCGATCGGCTGCGTGCTGCAGTTCTGCATCGGCATCGGCCTCTACGGCCTGACCTACATCTATCCGCGCTATCTCGCCGAAGTGCGCGGCTACAGCGCGCTGATGATCGGCGAGACCATGTTCGTCTCCGGCATCACCATGTTCCTGGTCGCGCCGCTGGTCGGCCGCCTCATGGTGAAGGTCGACATGCGCTACATGATCGCGTTCGGCCTCGTCGTGTTCGCGATCGGCTCCTACCAGATGACGTGGATCACGCGCGACTACGATTTCTACGAGCTGCTGGTGCCGCAGATCCTGCGCGGCGTCGGCATGATGTTCGCGATGGTGCCCACCAACAACATCGCGCTCGGCACGCTGGCGCCGGACAGGGTGAAGAACGCCTCGGGCCTGTTCAACCTGATGCGCAACCTCGGCGGCGCGGTCGGCCTCGCCGTCATCAACACCGTGCTCAACGACCGCACCGATCTGCACATCACCCGCCTCCAGGAGCGCGTGACCTGGGGCAATGCGACCGCGACCGAAACCCTGACCATGTTCATGCAGAAATTTCAGGGGCTCGGCGATTCCACGCTGATGGCGATGAAGCAGCTCTCCCAACTCGTGCACCGCCAGGCCGTGGTGATGAGCTTCGGCGATGCCTTCTTCGTGCTGACGCTGTTCTATCTCGGCCTCACCCTGCTGGTGACGCTGCTGAACAAGCCGGCCTCGCTGACCGGCGGCGGCGACGCGCATTGATGCGAGCTCCGCGCTCGGTGTCATCGTCCGCGCAGGCGGACGATCCAGTATTCCACCAGCTTTAGTGTGATGCGGACGGGCCGCGGCGTACTGGATGCCCGCCTGCGCGGGGCATGACCGCGGAGGGTGAGGTGCTGGCCCCCGCACCAAATTGCAACACTCATCCGTGATCTCGCGCGAGCCCCGTTGCAAGTCGCGAACGACACATCTATAAAGCGCACCTCATTCAATCGAACCGGGAGGGATTTGCATGATTTCGTCGCATTCGCAGATCGTACGCCCGCGCTCGATGATGGTCTGGTTCGGTATGTACGCGGCCTGTTAGAGGCCTCCTCCGCCAGTTTCGATTGGGCCAAGTTTTCGACCAAGCGACCCGATCGCTTTCTTTCCCAAGTCAAAGCCAACTTTAAGTGACGCCCGTCCGGCTCTCGTGGCCGGTTCGCGTCCATCGATGGAGCCGGCCCGCGCGAAGCGGCCGGATGATGTCATGACCGCTCTCTCAAAAAAGCCCGCGGCGATACGCCTGGTGCTGCCCTTCGTGTTCCGGCACTGGCTGAAGCAGCCGGGACGGGGGCTGATCGTGGCCGGCGGCCTCTTGGGTGCGACCATCGCCGACCTGTTCATGCCGGTCTTCTCGGGCCGGCTGGTCGATGCGCTGACGCGCGGCCCGTCCGATCCCGATGCGCGGCATGCCGCCCTGGTTGCCTTCGGCGCCATCGTGGCGCTGGGCGCGGCCTCCGTGGTGCTGCGGCTGGCCGGCCTGCAGGCGATCGTGCCGTTCACGCTCAAGACCATGTCGGACGTCGCGCAGGAGGCCTTCATCCGTGTGCAGCGCTTCTCCACCGACTGGCACGCAAACTCCTTCGCGGGCTCGACCGTGCGCAAGATCACGCGCGGCATGTGGGCGCTCGACCTGCTCAACGACACCATCCTGATGGCGCTAGCGCCCTCGCTGCTGGTGTTGATCGGCTCAATGGTCCTGATCGGGATGCACTGGGCTTCGCTCGGCGTGGTGATCGCGGTCGGCGCGTTCTTCTACGTCACCATCACCGTCGTGTTCTCGACGCGCTACATCGCGCCGGCCGCGCGAGTCTCCAATGCCTGGGACACCAAGGTCGGTGGCACGCTTGCGGATGCCCTGACCTGCAATGCCGTGGTGAAGTCGTTCGGCGCGGAAGCGCGCGAGGATTCCCGGCTCGCTCGCGTCATCAACCGCTGGCGGGTGCGGGTGCGGCGGACCTGGCTGCGCTACAACTACACGGCCATGGCGCAGCTCTCGCTGCTGCTCTGCCTCCGCACGTCCGTGATCGGCGGCGCGGTGCTGTTGTGGATGTCGGGACATGCCTCGCCTGGCGACGTGACTTATGTGCTGACCAGCTACTACATCATCCACGCCTATTTGCGTGACGTCGGCATGCACATCAACAACCTCCAGCGCTCGGTCAACGACATGGACGAGTTGGTGGCGATTCATGCAGAGCCCATCGGTATCGCCGATGCGGCCGATGCCCGGCCGATCGCGATCGAGGGCGGCGAGATCGTGTTCGACGACGTCACGTTCCACTATGGCGGCCATCGCGCGCCGCTCTATGACGGGCTGTCGGTGACGATCCGGGCCGGCGAGCGGGTCGGCCTCGTCGGACGCTCCGGGTCGGGCAAGACCACTTTCGTCAAGCTGGTGCAGCGGCTCTATGACGTCACCGGCGGCCGCGTGCTGATCGACGGGCAGGACATCGCATCGGCCACGCAGCAATCGCTGCGCAGCCAGATCGCGATCGTGCAGCAGGACCCGATCCTGTTCCACCGCTCGCTCGCCGAGAACATCGCCTATGGCCGGCCCGGTGCCAGCCTCGAGGCGATCGAGCAGGCGGCGCGGCTTGCGAATGCGCACGACTTCATCCTGCGCCTGCCGAAGGGCTACGGCACGCTGGTCGGCGAGCGCGGCGTGAAACTGTCGGGCGGCGAGCGGCAGCGCGTGGCGCTGGCGCGCGCGTTCCTGGCGGACGCGCCGGTGCTGATCCTGGACGAGGCGACCTCGAGCCTCGATTCGGAATCGGAGGCGCTGATCCAGGAGGCGATGGAGCGGTTGATGAAGGGCCGCACCTCGATCGTGATCGCGCACCGGCTGTCGACGGTGCGCAGCCTCGATCGCATCCTGGTGTTCGACCGCGGCGAGATCGTCGAGCAGGGCACCCACGCCACGCTCGCGGCCAGACCCGGCGGCATCTATCGCGGCTTGTTCGAGCGCCAGGTGGTGGAGCTCGGGCATATCGCTGCAGCGGAGTGAGGCAGCGCGACTGCGGACGAAAGTCCCGCAGTCGCGCCGCCAAGGAATGCGTCAAGGATGGAATGACATGAAAGACCTGACGAACGGCTCCATCGTGAGACACATCCTGGCCATGACGCCGCCGATCATGGCCGGCATGATCTCGATCATGATCTGCCAACTGGTCGATCTGTACTTCGTGTCGGGCCTGGGCGATGCCGCCGTGGCGGGCGTCGCCGCGGCCGGCAATGTTGGCTTTCTCGTCAACGGGATGATGCAGGTGCTCGGTGTCGGCGCGGGGGCCCTGATCGCACATGCCGTGGGACGCAAGGACCGGCCGGATGCGAACCTGATCTTCAATCAGGCGATCGTGCTGTCGGTGCTGTTCGGACTGTTGACCCTGGCCGCAGGTGCCGCGCTGTCGCGCGCATACATGCGTTCGATCGCCGCGGATCAAGCCACGATCGAGGCGGGGACTACCTATCTGCTGTGGTTCATGCCGGCGCTCGCCTTGCAGTTCGCGACCCAAGTCATGGGCGCCGCGCTGCGCGCGACCGGCATCGTACGTCCGACCATGCTGGTGCAGGCGGTTGCCGTGGCCATCAACATCGCGCTGGCGCCGGTGCTGATCTCGGGCTGGGGCACCGGCCATGCGCTCGGCGTCGCCGGCGCGGGGCTGGCGAGCTCGATCGCGGTCGCCATCGGCGCCCTGATGCTGCTGGCGTATTTCCGCAAGGTCGAGCGCTATGTCGCCTTCCATCCGGCGCAGTGGCGTCCGCAGCCGCACCATTTGAAGCGGATCCTCAATGTCGGACTGCCGGCCGGTGGCGAGTTCGCGATGATGTTCATCTTCATGGCGGTGGTCTATTACGTGCTGCGCGATTTCGGCGCGGCTGCGCAGGCCGGCTTTGGCATCGGGCAGCGCGTGCTCGGCCTGATCAACATGCCGGCGCTTGCGGTCGGGTTGGCGGCCGGGCCGATCGCCGGCCAGAACGTCGGCGCAGCCAACGCTGCGCGTGTGCGGGAAACTTTCGTCAAGGCCGCTTTGATCGTCACGATCATGATGACCGGCTTCATGACCCTTGCGCAAGTGAAGCCGGAGCTGCTGCTCGCCGGATTCTCGAACGACCGCGAGACCATGGAGATCGCTTACCTGTTCCTGCGGATCATCTCGCTCAACATGATCGCACAGGGCCTGATCTTCACCTGCTCGAGCATGTTTCAGGCCCTTGGCAACACCAGGCCGGTGCTTTTGAGCTCGGCGACGCGTGTGTTCACCTACTCGCTGCCGGCGATCTGGCTCTCGACGCGTCCGGGCTTCCGCATCGAGTACGTCTGGTACCTGTCGGTCGCGACGACAATGTTGCAGGCGGGCCTGAGCCTGTGGCTGCTGCGCCGGGAATTCAGGAAGCGCCTGACTTCGGCGCCGGACAAGACGGCCCCGGTGCAGGAGAGCGCCGAACCCATTGCGCCTCTCGCCCGCGAGCCTGCGTAACGGCAGCTTGTTCCATCCCGGCTGCTCCGGCTAACTTGCCGGTCGGCGGGGATGGTGGGCTGCAGAAGGGCCAATGACCGGAGTGACGAACGAGCAGCGGGCGGCATCATGGCTCGCCGCGATCTGGGCGGCGCGCTATCGCACGCCGGCCCGCTTCGTCGGGCTGATCGCGCTGCTGCTGCCGTGGACAACGACCGGGCTGACCTTCGCGCTCATGCCCTGGCTGATCGCGTTCGCGTTCGTCGATCTGCGCGCATTTCCGCGTTCGCTGCTTCGCCCGATCTGCCTGCTGCCGATCGCACTGGTCGCGCTCGCCGCCGTGGGCACGCTCTGGTCGGATGCGCCATGGCCGGAACGCCTTCATGCGATCGGACCGTCGGCGAAGCTGCTGGTCATTCCGCTCCTGATCTACCAGTTCGAGCGTTGGCCGTACGGCCATTGGGTGTTTTCCGCCTTCCTGGCGTCCTGCGCGGCCTTGATGCTCTATTCCTTCGCCGTCGCCATGGACCCCGCACTCTCGCTGAAGCTCTATCTGTCGCGCGGGCCCTACAAGGTCGAAAGCGGGATCGCGGTGCGCAACTATATCGACCAGAGCCAGGAGTTCACGCTCTGTGCGCTCGCGCTGGTCTATCCGATCGTGATGCTGCTCCGCCAAGGCCGCGTTCGGATCGCCGCGCTGTCTGCGGCGCTCGCGATCGGATTTCTCGCCAACATGATCTTCGTCGTGGTGTCGCGCACGGCGCTCGTGACGCTGCCGATCCTGGTGATGGTGTTCGCGCTCCTGCATCTGCGCCGGCGCGCGGCGCTGCTTGTCGCGGGCACGATGGCGCTGTCGGCCGTGCTGCTCGTTGGCGTGTCGCCGCATCTGCGCATGACGGTTGCGAAATTTCAGGCCGACTATGAGACGAGCGTGCTGGATGGTCAGGTCAGCGGCATGGGCTCACGGCTGGAATATTGGCGGAAGTCGCTGGGCTTCATTGCCGATGCGCCGCTGGTCGGTCACGGCACCGGCGCGATCCGCGGCCTGTTTGAAAGTGCGGCTGCGGTTGCGGAGAGCGATCCGCTGCGTGGCGAGATCGTCAGCAACCCGCACAATCAGACCCTCAGCGTGGCCGTGCAGTGGGGCGTCGTCGGTGTCCTGATCCTCTACGCGCTCTGGTTTGTGCATCTCTCGCTGTTTCGCGGCGAGGGGCTGGCCTGCTGGATCGGCCTGCTGGTCGTGGTGCAGAACATGCTGACCTCGCTGCTCAACACGCATTTGTTCGACTTCACGCCGGGCTGGATCTATGTGCTCGGCGTTGGTGTCGCCGGCGGCATGGCGCTCGCGAAGAGGGCGTGAGGGCTAGAGCGCGCCGAGACTGTTGCAGACGAGGGTCAGGCCCGACAGGAACAACAGGCCAAGCACGACATCGCCAAAATGCTTGTCGTTCAGGGCGTGATAGACGCGCGCGCCGGCCCAGGCGCCGATCAAGGTGCCCGGAAACGCAACCAGCGCCAGCCAGACCACTTTGAGCTCGACGAGACCCGATGCGGTCTGCAGCGCCAGTGCGGCTGCGAGCACCGTGAAATTGAAGAGCTGGAAGATGCCGCGCCGTTCGTGCTTGTTCCAGCCGCGGATGTTGGCCCACAGGATCGGCAGTGGCCCGGACAGCCCGGCGAGGCCGCCGAGAATGCCGCCGGCAAAGCCGATCGCGCCGTCGGCGAGGCGGCCGCCGAATTTGATCGCGAGCGGCCTCTTGTTCAGATAGAGAGCGCTCGAGAAGATCAGAATTAAAACGCCGACGCTCAGCTTGAACACTTTTGGATCGGCGGAGGCGATCAGCATGGTGCCGAGCGGCACGCCGATGAGACCGCCGATCAGGAACGGCCAGACCAGCGAGAGGTCGAAGCTCTTCCACATCGAGGGTAGCGTAGAGGTCTGCGCGATCACGGAGCAGATCAGCACCAGCGGCACCGCGAGCGAGGGCGGCAGCACGTAGAGCCAGATGCCGAGCGCCATCAGCGCCGTGCCGAACCCGGCCAGGCCCGAGACGAAGCCGCCGGCCAATGCGCCGAGCAGCAGCAGCGCGTAGGTGAGCGTTTCCAACAGAATCTCCTCGTCGCCGGGCGATCCCGAACAGTTGATCGTCATCGTCCGCATAACACGCCTGCGGCCGTGCAGGTCAATCCATGCTGCACGCAAGCGTGATCTGCGGCATCGGGCTTTCGCGGAAGACACGCCTACATGACGGTCGTACTTTGATCCCGGGGCACCCCGCCGCGATCGTGCTCGCTGAATCGGCCAGTCCCGAACGAGATGACGGAGAATGACCATGACCCGTACCAACATCGCCGTTGCGGCTGCATTGTTGTCGGCAGCGGCCTTGATGCCGACATTTGCCCAGGCTCAGTTCTCCGAGCCTGCGGCCTATCAGGCCGCTCATCCTGATCGCGATGTGCTGAATGGTGGCCGGCTCACGCCTGCGGCGCAGGCGGCCCGTGGCGAGGCAGTGGCACCGAGCGAGGCCTATGCGGCTTATCCGTCAGGTGCGACCCCGGCCGTTCGTCCTCGCCACCGCCGTCACCACCGGTAAGAAGAATCTAGACGATCTGTCTGGTGTCGGCGGGCTTCTGCAGCGCGCCGACCAGGATGCGCAGCGCTTCCGTCAGTTCAGATCTGTTTCGTGCCGCCCCCAGCGAGACGCGTGCCGCATGCGGCGGTGTCCCATCGACCGTGAAGGCATCGCCGGCGACGATCGCCAGTCCATTCCGCAACAGATGCGCCGCGACGTCGGGCCGGCCCTCGGGCAGCCGCAACCACAGATGATGCGCCGCAGGCTTGGCCAGGAACTGGAAGCCCTTCAGCGCGCGCTGCGCGAGCTGCTGACGGCCGACCGCCTCGTTGCGGATGGCGGTGATGATGCGATCGGCTACGCCGCTTTCGATCCAATGCGTCACCAGCGCGACCATCAGCGGCGCCGGCATCTGTACGGTTGCCTGCAAGCATGTCCGCATCTCCCGCTGCGCGTCGTTGTCGGGCGTCACCAGATAGGCAACGCGCAGCGCCGGCACGATGCATTTCGACAGCGTGGTCGCAAGATAAGTCCGCTCCGGAATGAGACCCGCGATCGGCGATGCCGAACGGTCGAGCAGGCCGTAGGCGTCGTCCTCGATCAGGATCGTGTCGGTATCGCGGATGATCTTTGCGATCGCACTGCGCCGCTCGGGGGCAAGCGTCGCCGTGGTCGGATTGTGCAGCGTCGGAATGAGATAGACGGCCTTGGGCCGGTGCACGCGGCAAGCCTTTGCCAGCGCATCGGGCAGGATGCCGCCGTCATCCATGGCGACGCCGACGAGCTTGGTGCCGAGCCGCGCTGCTGCGGCCTTGATGCCGGGGAAAGTCAGCGCCTCCGTCAGCACGATATCGCCAGGCCTCGTAAGGTGCGCGAGCAGGTTGAACAGGATCGTCTGCGCCCCGGGAAAGATCACCAGCCTGTCGGCATGCGCGTGCGGCACCCGTGAGCGCATCCAGCGCGCGGCGACCTCGCGCTCATGCGCGCTGCCGCCGGACGGCTGGTAATTGAGATACGCCGTCAAGCCCGATTGCGCGCGGATCGCTTCCATCCCGGCGATGATGCGCTCGTCGAGCTGCGCCTCCAGCGGATGTGGCGGCACGTTCATCGACAGATCGATCGCGACGGGATGCGGCAGGTCGATCGCGCGGCGCGCGCTGGTTTCCGACACGAACGAGCCCTGTCCGACCCGCGCCTCCATGATGCCGCGTCGCCGCGCCTCGGTGTAGGCGCGCGTCACCGTGGTGAGGTCGACGCCGAGGGCCTTTGCCAGCGCGCGCTGCGTCGGCAATTGCTGGCCGCGCACCAGCCGACCGGCGGCGATGTCGGCTTCCATGGCCTCGACGATGCGCTGATAGCGCGGCCCTGATAGCTCCGAGATTGTCGGGCTCCAATCCATGCAATTTAAGTCCATTTCCTTTGAATGTATGGATGCAAGACATTATTGTATGGATCGTCGAAACGGAAGAGGTGGGGTCATGGCTGCAGGTTCAGTCTCTCTGGCGAAGGCGATGTGGCGCGGCTTTCGCGGCAAATGCCCGAACTGCGGCGAGGGCCATCTGTTCGGCCGTTTCCTGAAGGTGGCCGAGGCCTGCGACCATTGCGGTGAGGAGCTGTTTCACCAGCGCGCCGACGACTTTCCCGCCTATCTCGTGATCGTCGTGGTCGGCCATCTCGTGGTGCCGGCGATCCTCGCGGTCGAGACCGCGTATGCACCTGCGGTCTGGCTGCAACTGGCGGTGTGGTTGCCGGTGACGCTGTTCGCCTCGCTCGCGCTGCTGCAGCCGACCAAGGGCGCCATCGTCGGGCTGCAATGGCAGATCGGCATGCACGGTTTCGAGGCGAGCAAGCAGCGGCGCGAAGCCATTGAGCTCGCGCCGGTGCTGGTGAAGGCGGACACGCGCGCGGCCTGAAGCGCGGCGGCGTTGAGGCGTTCCTGAAAATGGTGAGGGGTCCGATGCGGTCAGCATCGAACCCCTCGTTGCAAGATATCAGCCGGCCTGTAAGCCGGGTTCTGTAAGGCACCGTCCGCTTGCGCGAACGATACGTGACGGCCATTCCTCTGGGACCGTGTTTGCACACGGCCTCGAGCAACCTACCCGGACGGCGGGCCTGACATCGCCCCGCGGCGTTATCGCTTTCGCGAACAGCCCGCTACGCCGTCCCTATTCGGTTTTGCTCCCGGTGGGGTTTGCCATGCCGGCTCCGTTGCCGGACCCGCGGTGCGCTCTTACCGCACCTTTTCACCCTTACTCCGCGAAGCCCGAAGGCGAAGCGGAGCGGTTCGTTCTCTGTGGCACTTTCCCTGGGGTCGCCCCCGCCGGACGTTATCCGGCACCGTATGTCAAGGGAGCCCGGACTTTCCTCCCCGGCGGCCTTTCGGCACCTGCCGGAGCGGCCGTCCGGCCGACTGACTGGTAACGCATGGGGCATTTGTGACGGTTTCGTCAAGCCGATATCGCGACCCACGATCCGCTCGAAATAATTTATCCTGAAGATGTCGTTTGGAGCATGCCCCGTTCGACTGGATGTCGGCAACACAGCCGAACAACAGGAGTGAAGCGATGCAATATCTGCTGATGATCTACCAGAACGAGGCCGAGTACGCGAAGGTTGACACGGGAACCAGCCAGAAGATGTCGGCGGAGTATGAGGCCTTCACGCAATCCATCATCCGGAACGGCAATTTCAAGGCCGGCGATCGGCTACGGCCGACCACGACCGCGACGACGGTCCGTGTGCGCGACGGCAAGATGCTGACGACCGACGGACCGTTTGCGGAGACCCGCGAGCAGCTCGGCGGCTATTATCTGATTGAGGCCAAGGATCTGAACGCTGCGATCGAGATCGCGGCGCGCATTCCGAGCGCGCGGATCGGCTCGATCGAGGTGCGACCGATCTGGGTTTACGACAAGTGATGACGCAGTTGCGCGGCGACGCATGACACCTCACGAGATCGACAAGATCTTCCGCGACGAGGCGGGGCGGGCACTGGCCACGCTGATCCGCCTCGTCGGCGATTTCGATCTCGCCGAGGACGCACTTCAGGATGCCTTTGCCGTCGCGCTGGAACGCTGGGCGGTGTGCGAGGTCCCCGACAATCCACGGGCCTGGCTGGTCAGTGTCGCCAGGCACAAGGCGATCGATCGCGTCAGGCGCCAGGCTGTCTTCCGCGGCAAGCAGCAGGCGCTCGTGCACGAGATCGAGCTGAACGCGCAAGTCGCTGACGAGCCGCCGGCAACGCTCGACGACGACATGCTGCGGCTGATCTTCACCTGTTGCCATCCGGCCTTCGCGCCAGAAGTCCAGGTCGCGCTGACACTGCGCACCGTCTGCGGATTGTCGACCACGCAGGTCGCGCGCGCCTTTCTCGTCGGCGAGGAGGCAATGGCGCAGCGGCTGGTCCGCGCCAAGCAGAAGATCAGGCTCGCCGGCATCCCCTACGAGGTGCCCGAGCGCGACGCGCTGGCGCCGCGGCTCGATGGCGTGCTCGCCGTGATCTATCTCGTTTTCACTGAGGGCTATGTCGCGACCGAGGGGGCGGATCTGATGCGGCCCGATCTTGCGACTGAGGCGATCCGGCTCGGCCGCTTGCTTGATCGGCTGATGCCGGATCGCGGCGGCATCAAGGGCCTGCTGGCCCTGATGCTGCTGCACGATGCGCGCCGCGCCGGGCGCGAGACCTCGGCCGGCGATATCGTGCTGCTCGAGGAGCAGGACCGCATGCTGTGGGATCGCGCGCAGATCGAGGAGGGCCTGCGTCTGGTCGAGGACGCGCTGCGCGTCCCCGGCCGGCCGCAGCCTTATGCTGTGCAGGCCGCGATCGCCGCGCTGCATGCGCGCGCGCCGAGCTTTGCGCAGACCGACTGGCCGCAGATCGCCGGGCTCTATGAGGTGTTGCTGCGCATCGGTCCCTCTCCGGTGATCGAGCTCAACCACGCTGCCGCGCTGTCGATGGTCGATGGGCCGGCACGTGCGCTCGATCTCGTCGATGCGATCAGCGCCCGAGGCGGGCTCCGCGGCTATGAGCTGTTGCCCGCCGTGCGCGCGGATCTGCTGCGGCGGTTGGGGCGGACGGAAGAGGCGCGCGAGGCGTATCGTGCCGCGGCGGAGGCGACACAGCTCGAGCCTCTGCGGCGGCTCTATGCGCGGCGGGTGCGGGAGATGGGGTAGGGGCTCTCGTGCCCCGGACGCAGCGCAGCGTCTCTTCGACGGTGCGCTGCAGAGCCGGGGCCCATTATCGACGCGGGACGTGTCGCCGACTGGGTCCCGGCTCGCGCTTGGCGCGTCCGGGACACGAGAGCGAACTGCGCGGCCATCACCGTCACTTCGACGCGACGGTCGTTCCCTCCGCCGGCAGGCTCGCCAGCAGAGCCTGCAATGTCGAAAGCGTCGAATGGTCGGCGACACCATCGAGCCGGGCCGGGCGGAAGTGGCGCTGGAAGGCGGTGACGACTTCCATGGTCGCTGCGTCGTATTTGCCGGTCAGCGGCACGCCGTAGCCGTATCGGGCGAGCGCCTGCTGCAGGCTCAGCACCTCGTCGCTGATGGTGCCGAGCATCAGGGTCTCGCCGCGCACGACCGGGGCCGGCGTCACCCAGTGACCGACGCCGGAATTGGCCAGCGAGTGCCACGGAAACTTTTCGCCGGGGTCCTTCTTGCGCGCGGGCGCGACGTCGGAATGGCCGAGCACCCGGTGGGCCGGCACCTTGCGGCGAAGCATGATGCCGCGGCACAGCGCGATCACGGCGGCGATCTGGCGCAGCGGATATTCCGGGTAGCCCCAGTCGTGGCCGCGATTGATGATCTCGATGCCGATCGAGCAGGAGTTGATGTCGTCCTCGCCCGCCCAGGACGAGACGCCGGCGTGCCAGGCGCGCCTGGTTTCGGGCACGCATTGCACGATGCGGCCGTCCTCCAGCACGACGTAATGCGCCGAGACTTCGGTCCCCGCCGTGCACAGCCGCGCCAGCGCGCCCTCGACATCGGGCATGCCGGTGTAGTGCAGCACGATCATATCGGGCTGCCGTGCCTTGTTGCGCTCGCCGTAGTTCGGCGAGGGGATGATGTCGGACACGATCGAGGAATCCGGCTCGAACGCCCTCATGCTCGCCGCGGCCTTGGGAACCGGGAGAACGCGTTGACGCTTCGAATCAGATCCAGACGGTGTGGACGAACCGGACGGCGGCATAGACAAACCAAGGTCAGACGGAGAGTGGGCCAAGCCCTTCTCTTTACTATTCCTTTACCCTCCACCCCGCGCAATCGCGCGGCGCGGTTAACGGATGCATTTTGGCGCAAGTGTGTGGATGAAGCATCACCGCCTCACCAGCTTTTCGACTTGTCACGAGCCGAGCAACGCTTTCTTAACGCTAAGGGCCGTTACTGAGCGATGAAGAGCCGACCCGCGTCCGGAGGCGGCCAAAGCGTATTTTGGCTCGAAATCCCATGGCTGCCCGACAAATTCCGCTGGGAACACTGGGTTGGCCGCCCGGGACGACCGGGCGTGGTAACCATGCTGGACGGTGGGGTTGTGGAACCGCCGCGACACGGAGTCATTCGAGGCGTCATGGGCTTGTTCGTCCCCAATCTCGCTTGGACGTCAGGCTGGCCCTCCAGCAGGCGTGGCGCATGAGCTCGGCTCCGCACATTCCCGTTCTTGGCCGTGAGGCCGTCGCCCATCTCGCCCCGCGCGATGGCGGTATCTACGTCGATGCCACCTTCGGCGCCGGCGGCTATAGCCGCGCGATCCTCGACGTGCCGGGAACCCGGCTCATTGCCATTGACCGCGACCGCACCGCAATCGCGGGCGGTGCCGAACTGGTCGAACGCTCCGCGGGCAGGTTGACGCTGGTCGAGGACCGCTTCTCCAACCTCGCTGAGGTCTGCGCGGCACAAGGTGTCGAGGCCGTGGACGGCGTCGTGATGGATGTCGGCGTGTCCTCGATGCAGCTCGACCAGGCCGGCCGCGGTTTCTCGTTCCGCCTCGACGGTCCGCTCGACATGCGGATGGGGCAGGCGGGGCCGACTGCGGCCGACGTCGTTGCCCGCGCCTCGGAAGGTGATCTCGCCGACATCATCTATCTCCTCGGCGAGGAGCGGCATTCGCGCCGCATCGCGCGCGCCATCGTGGCCGACCGTCAGGAGACGCCGTTCACGACCACACGCGCGCTCGCCGACCTCATCGGCAGGATCGTGCGCTCGAAGCCCGGCGACATTCATCCGGCGACGCGGACGTTCCAGGCCCTGCGCATCTTCGTCAACGAAGAGCTCGAGGAACTTCAGACCGCGCTCGCTGCGGCCGAGCGCGTGCTCAAGCCGGGCGGACGCCTCGTCGTGGTCTCCTTCCATTCGCTGGAAGATCGTATCGTCAAGAATTTCCTCTCCGAGCGTTCGAAAACCGGCGGCGGCTCGCGGCACCTGCCGGAGGTGGCGCAGGTTCCGCCGAGCTTCCAGCTTCTGACGCGGCGGCCAGTGATTGCCGGCGAGGAGGAAGTCGCGCATAACCCGCGCGCGCGTTCCGCAAAGCTTCGCGCCGCCGAGCGCACCTCGGCGCCCGCGCATGACGAAGGCGAGCCATCGTCCTGGCCAAAACTCTCCGACGTGATGAGGGGAGGCTAGCGCATGCGCATCATCCACCTCTTCGTCATTGGCGCGCTGATCTTCGCGGCCGCCTATGTCTACCGGATCAAGATGGACTCCACGGCGCGCACCGAGAGGGTGCTGCGGCTGCATGCGGAAATCCGCGAGCAGCGCGACGCGATCGCTTCGCTGCGATCCGAATGGGCCAAGCTCGATGCGCCCCATCGATTGCAGGGCCTGTCCGACCGGCATCTGCAGCTCAAGCCGGTCAACGGCACGCAATATGATTCGCTGAAGAACCTGCCGGAGCGTCCGCCGCGGATGTTCAGGCCTGGCGAGCCCGATCCGATCGGAGCCATGCTCAACACCATCGAAGCCGCGAGCGATCCCGACAATGTGACGGGCTCCGTGCCTCAGCCCGAGGACAAGCAATGAGCGCTGCGACCCCGGCCAGACCTACGGAACCCTGGCGCCAGCGGCTGATCCGCAGCCTGCTCTACGGGCGCAATGTCGACCGCGCCGCGAAGGCGCGCGCGCGCGTTGGTCTTGCCATGCTCGCCTTCGCCTCGGTCTACGCCCTGATCGGCGGCCGGCTCGTGATGTTTGCCATCGGCGCCGATGCCCACGGCGCGCGCCGCGCCGCGGCGCAGGAGGTGGTGGCGACCGCACGGCCCGACATCGTCGACCGCAACGGTGCCATCCTTGCGACCGACGTCAAGGCGGCGAGCCTGTTCGGCGAGCCGCGCCGCATCATCGACAAGGACGAGGCGATCGAGCTGCTCACGGCGACCGTGCCCGACCTCGACGAGGCCGAGGTGCGCGAGCGCCTGAGGACGCGCAAGGGCTTCGTCTGGCTCAAGCGCGAGGTCACGGCCAAGCAGCAGCAGGCCATCCACAAGCTCGGCATTCCCGGCATCGGCTTCCTGCGCGAGAACAAGCGCGTCTATCCGACCGGCAACGAGGTCGCCCACCTCATCGGTCTGGTCAACATCGACAACCAGGGCATCGCCGGCATGGAGAAGTGGCTCGACAATCAGGGCCTCGCCGATCTCCATCGCGCCGGCTTTGCCACCGACCGGCTGCAGAAGCCGATCGAGCTTTCGATCGATCTGCGCGTCGAGCACGCGCTGCGCGACGAGCTGTTGAAGGCCAAGGAGAAGTACCACACCAAGGCCGCCTCCGGCATCGTCTCCAACGTCAAGACCGGCGAGATCGTGGCAATGGTCTCGCTTCCGGATTTCGATCCCAACAATCCGAAGGAAGCGCATGACCCCGACCGCATCAATCGCCTGACCACCGGCGTCTACGAGATGGGCTCGACCTTCAAGGCGTTCACGCTGGCGATGGCGCTCGATTCCGGCAAGATCAATTTGAACACGTCGTGGGATGCCCGTGGAAACCTGCACTACGGCAAGTTCACCATCCACGACAGCCATCCGCTCGGGCGTTTCATCAACACCAAGGAAGTGTTCACCTTCTCGTCCAACATCGGCGCCGCGCGGATCGCGCTCGGTCAGGGCGTCGAGGCGCACAAGGCGTTCCTGGCCAAGATGGGCCAGCTGACGCGGCTGCGCACCGAGCTGCCGGAGAGCGCGGCTCCTTTGATCCCGCGCCGGTGGGGTGAGCTGAACACGGTCACCATCGCGTTCGGCCAGGGCATGTCGGTGGCGCCACTGCAGGCGGTGATGGGCATCAACGCGCTGGTGAACGGCGGCTATCTGATTCCGCCGACCTTCATGAAGCGCAGCGAATCCGAAGCGGCGGCGATGGCCAAGCGCGTGATCAAGACGGAGACCAGCGACAAGATGCGGTTCCTGATGCGGCTCAACGCCGAAATCGGCACCGCCAAGACCGCTGACGTCAAGGGCTACTATGTCGGCGGCAAGACCGGCACGTCCGAAAAGGTCATCAACGGCCGCTATGCCAAGAAGCGCGTGCTCAACTCCTTCACCGCCATCATGCCCTGCGACGATCCGAAATATCAGATCCTGATCATGCTGGACGAGCCGCAGGCGATTCCTGAAACGAAGGGCTTCATCACCTCGGGCTGGAACACGGTGCCGACCGGCGGCAAGGTGATCGAGCGGATCGCGCCGCTTCTGGGCGTCGAGCCGCGGTTCGACCTGCCGCCTGCGGAGCGCCTTATTCTTGCAGCATCCAGGACAACCCAGTAATCAATCGGGTGGGCCGTAGCCGCTGCTGAGTCGGGGATTTTCCTCAAGATTCGGCTTTCCGGTACGGCGACTGGAAGACCATGAAGCTGCGCGACCTCTTAGGCAATGATGCCGCGATCGAGCCCGCCGTCGCGGCGCTCGAGGCGACGGGCATTGCGCTCGACAGCCGCGTGGTCAAGGCCGGCGATCTCTTCTTCGCACTCGCGGGCAGCAAGACCGACGGCGCACGCTTCATTGATGCCGCGGCGGCCGCAGGCGCGGTGGCCGTCGTCGGCGACCATGCGCCTGATGGCGGCGGCAAGGTGCCGTTCGTCACGGTTGCCAATCCACGCCGCGCGCTGGCGCTGGCCGCGGCAAGATTCTTCCCGTCGCAGCCCGCGACCATTGCCGCGGTGACCGGCACCAGCGGCAAGACCTCGGTCGCAGCCTTCACACGCCAGATCTGGGAGCGGCTGGGGCATGCCTCCGCCAGCATCGGCACCATCGGCCTGGTCTCGCCCAAGCGCACCGTCTATGGCTCGCTGACGACGCCGGATCCGATCGCGCTGCACCGGCAGCTCGATGAGATCGCGCGCGAGGGCGTGACCCATCTCGCCTTCGAAGCGTCCTCGCACGGGCTCGACCAGTATCGCCTCGATGGCGTACGCGTCGCCGCCGGCGGCTTCACCAATCTCTCCCGCGATCACATGGACTACCATCCGACCGTCGCGCATTATCTTGCAGCGAAACTCCGCCTGTTCCGGGAACTCGTGTCCCCGGGCGGTGTCGCGGTGATCTCGGCCGATCACGATTGCTCGGCGGAAGCGATCGATGCCGCGAAGTCGCGCGGCCTGCGCGTGATGGCGGTCGGTCGCAACGGCGACGGGGCAGGCGAGGGTATTCGTCTCACTGAGGCCGTGGTCGAAGGCTTCTCGCAAAGGCTGACAGTCGAACATCGCGGCAAGCGCTATGCGATCCGGCTGCCGCTGGTCGGCGAATTCCAGATCGAGAACGCGCTGGTGTCGGCTGGCCTTGCGATCGGGACCGGCAGCGATGCTGCCAATGTGTTCGCAAGCCTCGAACATCTCGAAGGCGCCAAGGGACGACTCGAGCGCGTCGGCGAGCGCAACGGCGCGCCGATCTTCGTCGACTATGCGCACAAGCCCGATGCGCTCGCCAAGGCGCTGCAGGCGCTACGGCCCTATGCGAAACGAAAGCTGGTCGTCGTGTTCGGCGCAGGTGGCGACCGTGATGCCGGCAAACGTCCGATCATGGGCGAGATCGCGGCCGAGAACGCCGACGGAATCATTATCACCGACGACAATCCGCGCAGCGAGAAGCCGGAAGCGATCCGCGCCGCGATCCTTGCCACCGCCAAGGGCGCCCGCGAGATCGGCGACCGCGCTGCGGCGATCCGCGCCGCGGTCGAGGAATTGCAGGAGGGCGATGCGCTGCTCGTCGCCGGCAAGGGGCATGAGACCGGGCAGATCGTCGGCGGAGAGGTTTTGCCCTTCAGTGATCACGAGGCGGTTGCCGCCGCATTAGCGTCGAGGGTTGCATGAGCGCGCCGATATGGACGGTTGCCGAAGTGGCGCACGCACTGGGTGCGGACGGATCGTTCCCGGACACGCCGATCGACTTCGTCACCCAGGACAGCCGGCTGGTGAAGCCGGGCAGCCTGTTCGTCGCGCTCAGCGGTACGCCGAGCGGCGGCTTCATCTCGGCCTTCGCCAGTGCGCGCGACGGCTGGGAGTTCGCCGACAAGGCGGAAGCTTCCGGCGCGGTTGCGATGATCGTGCCGCACGAGATCGCGGGCATCCGCATTCCCCAGATCGTCGTGAAGGACACGCTGATCAACGGCCTCTGGGGCCTCGCACGCGCCGCCCGCGCCCGCTTCCGCGGGCCTGTGATCGGGCTCACCGGCAGCGCCGGCAAGACCAGCACCAAGGAATTCCTGGCGGCCTATCCGAATGCCTATGCTAGCCCGTCCAGCTTCAACAATTTCTGGGGCGTGCCGCTGACGCTGTGCAATGCCAGGCCCGATGCCAGCCTCTGGGTCGTCGAGATGGGCATGAACCAGACGGGCGAGATCGCGCGGCTCAGCGAATTGACGCGGCCCACCGTCGCACTCGTTGTCAATGTCCAGCCGGTGCATCTGGAAAAGCTCGGCTCGCTCGAAGCCATCCGCCGCGAGAAGGTGTCGATCGCGCTCGGCCTGCCCGACGACGGCGTGTTGGTGCTGCCCGCCGGGCTGAAGGCATCCGAATGGAAGGGGAAGGTGGTGCGCTTCGGCGAGCATGCCGAGGTGCATGAGGTCACGCACGCGCCGCATGGCGAGAGCTGGCAGGTCGTGGCCATGATCGGCAAGAAGCAGATCGCCTTCAGCCTGACGCCGGGCGCGCCGCACCGCGTGCAGAACGCGCTGGCCGCGCTCGCCGCCATCCGTGCGGCAAATCTCGATGCGTCGACGCTGGCGATCAAGCTCGACCGGGTCGGCATCATGACCGGCCGCGGCGTCGAGCAGGCGGTCGGCGGTATCACCGTGATCGACGACAGTTTCAACGGCAATCCGGCCAGCGTGGCCGCTGCGCTGCAGAGCCTGCAGGCGCGCAATGTGACCGGCGGCCGCCGCGTCGCGGTGCTCGGTGACATGCTGGAGCTGGGCGATGATGCACCAGGCTATCACACCGGCCTTGCCAAGCATCTCGACGGGATTGACGGGATCTACTGCGTCGGCCCTCTGATGCGCCACCTCTATGATGTGCTCCCGGCCGGCAAGGGCCTCGGCTGGCACGACGATCCCGCCACCTTAAAGCCGAGTGAGGTCGCGAACCTGCTGAAGGCAGGCGACGTCGTGGTTGTCAAGGGCAGCAAGAAGATGTTCTGGGTCAACAAGTTTGTGCCGGGCCTGGTGGCCGCCTTGCAGGCAAAGGCGTAAACTGCTTGGAAGGCGCCGTTCCCGAATCCCACCCCTTTGCGGAGCGAAGCCGTCCGGTTTACCGGAGGTCGCGACCCATGATGAAGACCAGCGAATGCGCGTGAGGCACGTTGAGGCCAAGGTAAAGACCAAGATCAAGGCCGAGACCGCGTGTGCAAAGGCGCCATAGGACCGTCTGAATGTTTTACTGGCTGATAGAGCTCTCCAACACATTTCCGGGCTTCGGTGCCGTTCGCACCTTCCTGAACGTCTTCCGCTACATCACCTTCCGCACCGGCGGCGCCGTCGTCACCGGCGCGCTGTTCGTGTTCCTGTTCGGGCCCTGGATCATCGATCACTTGCGCATCCGTCAGGGCAAGGGTCAGCCGATCCGGACCGACGGTCCGCAATCGCATCTCGCCAAGAAGGGCACGCCCACCATGGGCGGGCTGATGATCCTGTCCGGCCTCACGGTCGGCACGGTGCTGTGGGCCAATCCGCTCAACCCCTATGTCTGGATCGTGCTGGCGGTGACGCTCGGCTTCGGCTTCGTCGGTTTCTATGACGACTACCTCAAGGTGACCAAGCAGACCACGACCGGGTTCGGCAGCAAGCTTCGGCTGCTGATCGAGGCGGCGATCGCGCTGGTGGCCTGCTATGCGCTGGTGCGGCTGAACCGCGATCCCGCATCGACCGCGCTGACGATTCCGTTCCTCAAGGACACTGTGCTGCATTTCGGCTGGTTCTTCGTCATCTTCGGCGCCTTCGTCATCGTCGGCTCCGGCAATGCGGTGAACCTCACCGACGGGCTCGACGGCCTCGCCATCGTTCCCGTGATGATCGCGACCGCGAGCTTCGCGATGATCGCCTATCTCGCCGGCAACGCCGTGTTCGCCGAATATCTGCAGATCAAATATGTCGCCGGCACCGGCGAGCTCGCGGTGCTCTGCGGCGCGCTGCTGGGCGCCGGCCTCGGCTTCCTCTGGTTCAACGCGCCGCCGGCCTCGATCTTCATGGGCGACACCGGCTCGCTCGCGCTCGGCGGCATGCTGGGTGCCATCGCGGTCGCGGTGAAGCACGAGATCGTGCTCGCGGTGATCGGCGGCCTGTTCGTGCTCGAGGCGGTCTCCGTCATCGTGCAGGTCGTGTCGTTCAAGCTGACGGGCAAGCGCATCTTCCGGATGGCGCCGATTCATCACCATTTCGAGCAGCTCGGCTGGACCGAGCCGCAGATCGTGATCCGCTTCTGGATCATCTCGGTGATGCTGGCGCTTGCCGGCCTGTCCACGCTGAAGCTGCGGTGATCAATCGATGATCCCCGTCACGTCCTTTGCCGGCAAGACCGTCGCGGTGTTCGGCCTCGGCGGCTCGGGGCTCGCCTCCTGCCACGCGCTGAAGGCCGGCGGCGCCGAGGTGATCGCCGCCGACGACAGTGCCGAGAACGTCGCCAAGGCCGCGCAGGCCGGCTTCATCACCGCAGATTTGCGCAACGTGTCCTGGGCGAATTTCGCAGCCCTCGTGCTCGCGCCCGGCGTGCCGCTGACCCATCCGGTGCCGCACTGGAGCGTGCTGAAAGCGCGCGAGGCAGGCGTTGAGGTGATCGGCGACATCGAGCTGTTCTGCCGCGAGCGGCGACGCCATGCGCCGGATGCGCCGTTCGTCGCCATCACCGGCACCAACGGCAAGTCCACCACGACGGCGCTGATCGCGCATCTCACAAAAGTGGCCGGCTACGACACCCAGATGGGCGGCAATATCGGCACCGCGATCCTGTCGCTGGAGCCGCCGCGCATGGGCCGCGTCCACGTCATCGAGATGTCGTCCTACCAAATCGACCTCACGCCCTCGCTCGATCCCTCCGTCGGCATTTTGCTCAATGTCAGCGAGGACCACATCGATCGTCACGGCACCATCGCGCACTACGCTGCGGTGAAGGGGCGCCTCGTTGCAGGCGTGCAAGGGGGCGGCACTGCGATCGTCGGCGTCGACGACGGGTTCTGCCGCGACATCGCCGACCGGCTCGACCGCGCCGGCAAGACCGTGGTGCGCATCTCCGTCAAGAACCCGCTGGCGTCGGGCATTCATGTCGAGCACGGCAATATCGTGCGCACCTCGGGCGGCGCCCGCAGCGAGATCGCCGCGCTCGGCGGCATTGGCTCGCTGCGCGGCCAGCACAACGCGCAGAACGCGGCTTGCGCCGCCGCAGCTGCGCTCGCAATGGGCATCAGCCAGGATGTGCTGCAGAACGGCCTGCGCAGCTTTCCCGGCCTTGCGCATCGCATGGAGCAGGTCGGCCGCCGTGGCAACGTGCTGTTCGTCAATGACTCCAAGGGTACCAACGCCGACGCCACCGCGCATGCGCTGTCGTCCTTCGCCGACATCTTCTGGATCGCCGGCGGCAAGCCGAAGGCCGGCGGCATCACTGGCCTGACCGGCTACTTCCCGCGCATCCGAAAAGCCTATCTGATCGGCGAAGCCGCGCAGGAGTTTTCGGGAACGCTGGGCCCAGTCGCGCACGAGATCAGCCAGACGCTGGACGTCGCCGTCGAGCACGCCGCGCGCGATGCGGAAGCATCGGGTTTGCAGGACGCGGTCGTGCTGCTGTCGCCGGCCTGCGCCTCCTTCGACCAGTACCGCAACTTCGAAATCCGCGGCACCAAGTTCCGCGAACTGGTGCAGGCGCTGCCGGGCGTGAAGCCGGTGGTGTAGGGCGCGTCAGTCCCCAATCTCCGCTGTCGTCGCCCGGCTTGACCGGGCGACCCAGTATTCCAGAGACCGCGCTTGAGCCGAGGGGCCGCGGCGTACTGGATGCCCCGGTCAAGCCGGGGCATGACAGTGAGTTGTGTGGCGGCGGGCGATCATCGCAAAACATCTCCACTTCCTTAACCCCCCGGTAACCAACCTGGGCGACCAATGGACCGACCTCTGTCCGAAAGCGGCCGCCCCATGCTCTCCCGTGAAGAACGCACCCCCTTTTCCGAGTGGTGGTGGACCGTCGACAAGCCGCTGATGGGCGCCATCCTGGCGCTGATGCTGACCGGGGTGATCCTGTCGCTCGCGGCGAGCCCGCCGGTTGCGACCCGCATCGGGCTCGATCCCTTCCATTTCTTCAGCCGCCACGTGATGTTCCTCCTCCCGTCCTGCCTGGTGCTGCTCGGGGTCTCCTTCCTGTCGCCGCGCGCGATCCGCCGCTCGGCGCTGATCATCTTCGCGGCCAGCATCATCCTGATCGTGCTGACACTCGCGATCGGGCCCGAAGTGAAGGGCTCGCGGCGCTGGATCACGCTGCTCGGCGTCAACATCCAGGCCTCCGAAATCGCAAAGCCGTCGTTCGTCGTCATCGCGGCCTGGCTGTTCGCGGAATCGACCAAGCGGCCGGAGATGCCGGCGACCTCGATGGCCTTGGTGCTGCTTCTGATGCTGGTGTCGCTGCTGGTGATGGAGCCGGATTTCGGCCAGACCATGCTGATCCTGATGGTGTGGGGCTCGCTGTTCTTCATCGCGGGCATGCGCATGATCTGGGTATTCGGCCTTGCGGGCGCGGCCGCCGCCGGCCTGTTCAGCGCCTATCTCTTCGTCCCGCACGTGGCCGGACGCATCAAGCGCTTCATGAACCCGGCCTCGGGCGACACCTTCCAGGTCGATACCGCCATGGAGGCCTTCTACAACGGCGGCTGGTTCGGGCTCGGACCGGGCGAGGGAATCGCCAAGCGCAGCCTGCCGGACAGTCACACCGACTTCGTGTTCGCGGTCGCGGCCGAAGAGTTCGGCATCATCCTGTGTCTTGCGATGCTGACGCTGTTTGCCTTCGTCGTCATCCGCACGCTGTCGCGCGCCTACGCCACCGAGGACATGTTCTCGCGCTTCGCCGCCTCGGGCCTTGCGATCCTGTTCGGCGTGCAGGCCGCGATCAACATGTCGGTGAACCTCCAGCTCATCCCCGCCAAGGGCATGACGCTGCCGTTCATCTCCTATGGCGGCTCCTCGATCGTGTCGCTCGCCTATGGTGTCGGCATGATGCTGGCGCTGACGCGGCTGCGCCCGCGCACCGAGGTCGAAGCCAGCGGCCACGCCGACGCGATGCGGAGCTACGCGTAACGGCTCTCGTGTCCCGGACCAGCTCCGCGAAGCGGAGCGCAGAGCCGGGACCCAGAATGCGCACCAATGGGCCCCGGTTCAGCAGCGCACCACGCTGAACTGGACGATGCTTCGCATCGCCAGGAGCGCGCTGCGCTGCGCCCGGGGCACGA
Source organism: Bradyrhizobium sp. TM233 (assembly GCF_036247965.1). Classification (NCBI taxonomy): domain Bacteria; kingdom Pseudomonadati; phylum Pseudomonadota; class Alphaproteobacteria; order Hyphomicrobiales; family Nitrobacteraceae; genus Bradyrhizobium; species Bradyrhizobium sp. TM233. The sequence goes on from NZ_BTIG01000002.1 coordinate 62,967, forward strand.
ACACCTTCGTAGCCGGCTCGCAATGACGGAAAACTCCCTGTAAAACTCCCCCACCATGGACAATTCCCCTCTGATTCTTCTCGCCGCGGGCGGCACCGGCGGCCATCTGTTTCCGGCCGAGGCGCTCGGCGTCGAATTGATCCGGCGCGGCTTTCGCGTTCGTCTCATCACGGACGAGCGCGCGCTGCGCTACAGCGGGTTGTTCACCAAGGACATGATCGACGTCGTCGCGAGCGAGACCGCGCGGGGCCGCAACCCGCTCCAGCTCGCCTATGCCGGCCTCACGCTCGCCGCCGGCACGCTGTCCGCCTACGCCCTGATCAAGCGCTTGAAGCCTGTCGCCGTCGTCGGCTTCGGCGGCTATCCGACGCTGCCGCCGCTGGTCGCTGCGAAATTCGCCGGGGTGCCCGGCATCATCCACGACGCCAACGCCGTGCTCGGCCGCGCCAACCGGTTCCTGTCGAGCCGCGTGCGCGCCATCGCGACGTCGCTGCCCGGCGTGCTTGATCGCGATCCGGCGCTCTCTGGAAAGACCACGACGGTCGGCACGCCGATGCGGCCGGCGGTGCTCGCCGCGGCTGCCGTGCCTTACGCCGCGCCCGAGGTGAACGGACCGCTGCGCCTGCTCGTCGTCGGCGGCAGCCAGGGCGCACGCATCATGGCGGACGTCGTGCCGGGCGCGATCGAGCGGCTCGAGCCTGCGCTGTGGGGCCGGCTCGTCCTCACTCAGCAGGTGCGCGACGAGGACATGGCGCGTGTGCGCGCGGTCTATGACAAGCTCAAGATCAAGGTGGAGCTGGCGCCGTTCTTCACCGATTTGCCGGCACGGCTCGCTTCAAATCATCTCGTGGTATCGCGCTCCGGCGCCGGCACGGTCGCCGAGCTCGCGGCGATTGGCCGGCCCTCGATCCTGGTGCCGCTGCCTGGCTCGATCGACCAGGACCAGTTCGCCAATGCCGGCGTGCTGGTCAAGGTGGATGGCGCGATCCGCATCCCGCAGGCCGAGTTCACCTCCGACCGGTTGGCGTCCGAAATCTCCGCTTTCGCCGCCGAGCCTGCGCGCCTTGCCGCCATGGCGCAGGCCGCCCGCGGTGCCGGCCGGCTCGACGCCGCCGAGCGACTGGCCGATCTGGTGGTCAAGGTCGCGGGAATCTGACGCGAAAAAGCCCTTGTCTTCGCCTTCTAAAGCGGGGCATCCAGTAGGAAAGGCGCGCGGCTGATTTGGCCGCGACCTTCGCCAGACGCCGCCTGCGCAAGGCGGCGAGGTCAGGGAACACAGCATGAGACTGCCGCGCGAGATCGGACCCATCCACTTCGTCGGGATCGGCGGGATCGGCATGAGCGGCATCGCCGAGGTGCTGGTCAATCTCGGCTATGCCGTGCAGGGCTCGGACGCTTCCGACAATTACAATCTCGACCGCCTCCGCAAGAAGGGCGCAAAAGTCTCGGTCGGCCACAAGGCCGATAATGTCGACGGTGCCGAGGTCGTGGTCGTGTCCACCGCGATCAAGCGCGACAATCCGGAACTGATGGCGGCGCGCGAACGGCGCATTCCCGTGGTGCGCCGCGCCGAGATGCTGGCCGAGCTGATGCGGCTGAAGAGCTGCGTCGCGATCGCCGGCACCCATGGTAAGACCACGACGACCACGATGGTCGCGACACTGCTCGATGCCGGCGGGCTCGATCCCACCGTCATCAATGGCGGCATCATCAATGCCTATGGCTCCAACGCGCGCCTTGGCGCGGGCGACTGGATGGTGGTGGAAGCCGACGAGAGCGACGGCACGTTCCTGAAGCTGCCGACGGATGTCGCGATCGTCACCAATGTCGACCCCGAGCATCTCGATCACTTCAAGACCTTCGAGGCCGTGCAGGACGCCTTCCGCCATTTCGTCGAGAATTTGCCGTTTTACGGCTTTTCCGTGATGTGCATCGATCATCCCGTGGTGCAGAGCCTCGTCGGCAAGATCGAGGACCGCCGCATCATCACGTACGGCGAAAATCCGCAGGCCGATGTGCGGCTGGTCGATCTGACCCCGATGGGCGGCGGATCGAAGTTCAAGGTCGCGTTCCGCGATCGCAAGACGGGCGCCGTGCACGAGATCGCCGACCTCATGCTGCCGATGCCGGGACGCCACAACGCCTCCAACGCGACGGCCGCGATTGCGGTCGCGCGCGAGCTCGGCGTGTCCGACGAGGCGATCCGCAAGGCGATCGCCGGCTTCGGCGGCGTCAAGCGCCGCTTCACCAAGACCGGCGAATGGAACGGCGTCACCGTGATCGACGATTACGGTCATCACCCCGTGGAAATCGCGGCGGTGTTGAAGGCGGCGCGCGATTCCTACACTGGCAAGATCATCGCCGTGGTGCAGCCGCATCGCTACACCCGCCTGCAATCGCTGTTCGAGGAATTCTGCACCTGCTTCAATGATGCCGATGCGGTTGTTGTCGCCGACGTCTATGCCGCCGGCGAAGCGCCGATCGACGGCATCGACCGCGACCATTTCGTCGTTGGCCTGCGCGCCCACGGCCATCGCGAGGTGGTCCCGCTGCCGGCGGCCTCGGAGCTTGCGGGCATCGTCAAGGGATTGGCGAAGTCCGGCGATCTCGTCGTGTGCTTAGGTGCCGGCAACATCACGCAATGGGCGTATGCGCTGCCGGACCAATTGAAGGCGCTGGGGTGAGGCCTCTGATGAGAGTCTCACAGGCAGCCACACGGCAAACTGCGCTCCCTCCCCCCTTGCGGGGGAGGGCGGGGGAGAGGAGTGGCCCCGGGCGAGCTCTGAGTTCGTGGCTATCCCATTCCCTCCCCCGCAAGGGGGGAGGGAATGGAGAGATTGTGCCTTCTTCACTTGAGGAAGTGGCATGAGCTTTCCCGACATCACGCCCGAGCTCAAAGCCGCGATGCCGGAGTTGCGCGGTCGGCTGCTGGCGAACCAGTCGCTGGCCGAGCTGACCTGGTTTCGCGTCGGCGGCCCTGCCCAGGTGCTGTTCACGCCGGCGGATGAAGATGATCTTGCCTACTTCCTCGCGCATCTCGCCGCCGACATTCCCGTCTATGTCGTTGGCGTCGGCTCCAATTTGATCGTGCGCGACGGCGGCATTGCCGGCGTGGTGATCCGTCTCGCGCCGCGCGCCTTTGGCGAGGCGATTGCGAGCGGCGATGTCGTCACCGCCGGTGCTGCCACGCTCGACAAGCGCGTGGCGGAAGTGGCGGCCTCCGCCAATATCGGCGGGCTCGAATTCTACTTCGGCATTCCCGGCACGATCGGCGGCGCGCTGCGCATGAATGCCGGCGCCAATGGCGGCGAGACCAAGGACGTGCTGATCGAGGCGCGCGGTGTCGGGCGCGACGGCACGAAGCACACCTTCTCCAATGCCGACATGAAGTTCGTCTACCGCAACAGCGGCGTCGATCCCTCCATCATCTTCACCTCTGCGCGCTTTCGCGGCGAGATCAAGGATGCTGATGCGATCCGCGCGCGCATGGCGGAGGTGCAGACGCATCGCGAGACCGCGCAGCCGATCCGCGAAAAGACCGGCGGCTCGACCTTCAAGAATCCGCCCGGCCATTCCGCCTGGAAGCTGGTGGATGGCGCCGGCTGCCGCGGCTTGCGCGTCGGCGGCGCACAGGTCTCCGAGATGCACTGCAATTTCCTGATCAACACGGGCGATGCCACCGCGCACGACATCGAGACGCTGGGCGAGACCGTGCGCGAACGCGTGAAGGCAAATTCCGGAATTGAGCTACACTGGGAAATCAAGCGGATCGGGGTTTCCCCATAGGTGTCGTTCCGGGGCGGTGCGAAGCGCCGAACCCGGAACCTCGAGATTCCGGGTTCGCGCTTTGCGCGCTCCGGAATGACAAAAGACAGAGGCGACGAGAGACCATGCGCATCACCATCCTCTTCGGCGGCTCCAACCGCGAGCGTCTGGTTTCGGTCGCCTCGGCCCAGGCCCTGCATCAGGCATTGCCCGAGGCCGATCTGTGGTGGTGGGACGTCGAGGACAAGGTGCATGTCGTGCAGTCCAAGCAGCTGCTCGAACATGCCCGCCCCTTCGAGGACGAGTTCGAGCCCGGCACATCAGGCATCCCGTTGGAGCAGGCGCTCGACCAGGCCAGGGCCGAGGATCGGGTGCTGGTGCTCGGTCTGCATGGCGGGCGCGCCGAGAACGGCGAATTGCAGGCGATGTGCGAAGCGCGCGGGGTGCCGTTCACCGGCTCTGGCTCGGCCTCCTCGCATCTGGCCTTCGACAAGATCGCGGCCAAGCATTTCGCCGCGCTCGGCGGCGTGACGTCGCCGGCAAACATAGCGCTCGACGACATCGACGAGGCCTTCGCCGAATACGGAAGGCTGATCGCAAAGCCGGCGCGTGACGGCTCGAGCTATGGCCTGATCTTCGTCAACGCCAAGCAGGACCTCGTCGCCGTCCGCAACGCGGCGAAGCACGAGGAATACGTCATCGAGCCCTATATCGCCGGCGTCGAGGCGACCTGCGGCGTGCTGGAGCGCACCGATGGCTCGATCATCGCGCTGCCGCCGATCGAGATCATTCCGGGCGAGGGCAGCTTCGACTACGCCGCAAAATATTTGTTGAAGTCGACCCAGGAGATCTGCCCCGGGCGTTTCGCGCCCGAGATCACCGCCGCGCTGAAGGCGCAGGCGATGCTGGCGCACCGCGCGATGTCCTGCACCGGCTATTCCCGGTCGGACTTCATCGTCTCGGACAGGGGCCTCGTCTATCTCGAGACCAACACGCTGCCCGGGCTGACCAAGTCCTCGCTCTACCCCAAGGCGCTGAAAGCCGAGGGTATTGAGTTCGTCGACTTCCTGCGGGGCCAAGTGGAGCTCGCCGGGCGGGGCGTGCGGAAATAATTAGGACTGGTTAACGGCCGGAAGGGCGAAACGGGCCGATTTGGTGCCCAAAACCGGTAAAATGCCGGACATCGCGGCATAAATGCCTCACATAGCGGGGCAAAATGCGCCGGACGTTAACGAACTTTACCTTTTGTTTACCAGGACGTCCGAAGGTTAACGCTGGCGGCGCATATGGCGCTTTGGCTGCCGGCGGGTGAGCTGTCGCGGGTGATGTCACCTCCAGCGAACGCTTTGAAGGGGAGAGGCTTCTTCTGCTGAAGACCAGCACCCGGCCCGGCACGTCGAAGACGTCATGTTCGCCAGGATCCGCGCGATGTCGCGGGCAAACTGTTGACGAGCTCGTGCAATGGATGGAGCAGGAAGCCTCACCCGGTCGCTTTTCAGATCGCTGAGGCCCCAAGCCGACCTGAAGGCGGCCGCTGTCGGAGCGGTCGTGCTTCTGCGCGAGTGGCTCCAGGACAAGCGCCAGGAAAGACTTCATGCCGCGCGTGCTGCCGCCAAGATCAAGGCCAAGGCCGTCGTCGAGCGCGAGCCTCCGCCGCGCGTGGTCGCGCTGATCGAGCGCTATCTGCCGCGCAGGGTCGGGATCAGCATGACCGTGCTGCTGCTGATCGGAAGCTGCGGTTTCGGCATCGTCAAGGGCGGCCACCTCCAGGATTTCATCACCGCGGTCAGCGATGCCCGCAACGCGCTGGCCAATTCCGCCGGCTTCCGCATCACCTCCGTCGTGATCAACGGCCGCAAGCAGCTCAGCCAGGACGAGATCCTGGCGATCGGCGGCGTCAGCGGCCGTTCCTCGCTACTGTTCCTCGATGCTGACGCGGTGCGCGACAAGCTCAAGGCCAATCCGTGGATCGCCGATGCGACCGTGCTGAAGCTCTATCCGGGCCAGCTCATGATCGAGCTCACCGAGCGCAAGGCGTTCGCGCTGTGGCAGGAGGCCGGCCGGCTCTCCGTCATCGCCGATGACGGCGCCGTGCTCGAACCCTATGTTTCTCGGCGCTTCCTGTCGCTGCCGCTCGTGGTCGGCAAGGGCGCCGAGACCCAGGCTCGCGATTTCCTCGCTTTGCTAGCGCGCTATCCGCAGGTCAACTCGATCACCAAGGCCGCGATCTTCGTCGGCGAGCGCCGCTGGAACCTGAGGCTCAAGGACGGCCTCGACATCCGCCTGCCCGAGCAGGACGTCGGCAACGCGCTGGCGATGCTGTCCAAGCTCGACAAGGAGGACAGGCTGTTCTCGCGCGACATCGTCGCCGTCGACATGCGCCTGCCCGATCGCCTGGTGGTGCAGCTGTCCGAGGACGCCGCCAAGGCGCGCGAGGAGCTGTTCAAGGACAAGAAGAAAAAGAAGGCCGGGGACGCCGCATGACCGGTCTTGATCGCACCCAGACGCCGAAGACGCGCCCGATGCCGCACAAGCGCGGCGGCCTCGTCGCCTGCCTCGACATCGGCACCAGCAAGATCGCCTGCATGATCGCGCGGCTGAAGCCGTCGGCGCCGAGCGAGGCGCTGCGCGGCCGCACCCATGCAGTCGAATTGATCGGATACAGCCAGATCCAGTCGCGCGGCATGAAGGCCGGCGCGGTGATCGACCTTACCGAATGCGAGCAGGCCGTGCGCCAGGCCGTCGCGCTCGCGGAGAAAATGGCCAAGGTGCGGGTCGAGTCCGTGCTGCTCTCGGTCTCCGGCGGCCGGCTTTCCGGCCAGCTGGTCGAGGCCGCCGCCGACATCCGTGGTGGCGCCGTGACGCAGGCCGATGTCAGCCGCGTCACCTCCACCGGCATGCGCCATGCCACCGGCGAAGGCCGCACCGTGCTGCACGCACTGCCGGTCGGCTATACGCTCGACGGCGTCAAGGGCATCCGCGATCCCCGCGGCATGGTCGCCCATCAGTTCGGTGTCGACATGAACGTCGTCACCTGCGACGCCACCGTGGCGCGGAACCTGATGCTGGCGGTGGAACGCTGCCACATCAATGTCGAAGCCATGGCGGCGAGCCCTTACGTCGCCGGATTGTCGGTGCTGACCGACGACGAGGCCGATCTCGGCGCGGCCGTTGTCGAGATGGGTGCCGGCACCACGACGATTGCCGTTTATTCGGGCGGCCGTTTCGTTCATGCGGCGGGTTTTGCGGTCGGCGGGCAACACATCACGATGGATCTGGCGCGCGGACTCTCCGCGACCATTGCCGATGCCGAGCGAATCAAGACGTTATACGGGACCGTCATCACCGGCGGATCGGACTCGCGTGAGCTGATGTCTGTGCCGACAGCCGGTGACGAGCAGGATCTGCCGCAGATCGTCTCCCGCGCCACCATCGCCAACATCGTCAAGCACCGTGCCGAGGAAGTCTTCGAAATGGTTCGGGACAAGCTGAAGGATTCGCCCTTCGCCTCAGAGCCCAACGGCCGGGTCGTGCTCTCGGGCGGCGCCTCGCAGCTGACCGGCCTCGTCGAACTCGGCACCCAGATTCTCGGCCGGCCCGTGCGGGTCGGACGTCCGCTCGGCTTCGGCCGGCTGCCCAACGAGGCGAAGAACGCCGCGTTCGCGGTGCCCGCCGGACTCCTCGTCTACCCGCAATATGTTCACCACGAACATGTCGAACCGCGGCATACGCGGCAGCAGGTCAGGACAGGGACCGGCGGCTATTTCGGAAAGGTCGGACGATGGCTACGCGAGGGCTTCTGATGATTCATTTCCGCAATTCCCGACTTTCACCAACTCCCGCGGCCGCCGGCCGGGGCGAACCCACGCGCACGTGATCGAGAGGCAAACATGACCATCAGCATCAACGTTCCTGATATTCACGAGTTGAAGCCCCGGATCACCGTGTTCGGCGTCGGCGGCGCCGGTGGCAACGCCGTCAACAACATGATCACGGCGGGCCTCCAGGGCGTCGACTTCGTGGTCGCCAACACCGATGCGCAGGCGCTGACGATGTCGAAGGCGCAGCGCATCGTGCAGATGGGCACTGCGGTCACGCAAGGCCTCGGCGCCGGCTCGCAGCCGAACGTCGGCGCGGCGGCGGCGGAAGAGGTGATCGACGAGCTGCGCGACCATCTCTCGGGCGCCAACATGGTGTTCGTCACCGCGGGCATGGGCGGCGGCACCGGCACCGGTGCAGCTCCCGTGATCGCCAAGACCGCGCGCGACATGGGCATCCTCACCGTCGGCGTCGTGACCAAGCCCTTCCACTTCGAGGGCGGCCGCCGCATGCGCACGGCCGAAGCCGGCATCAACGAGCTTCACAAGGTCGTGGATACGCTCCTGATCATCCCGAACCAGAACCTGTTCCGGGTCGCCAACGAGAAGACCACCTTCGCCGACGCCTTTGCGATGGCCGACCAGGTGCTGTACTCGGGCGTTGCCTGCATCACCGACCTGATGGTCAAGGAAGGCCTGATCAACCTCGACTTCGCCGACGTGAGGGCGGTGATGAAGGAGATGGGCAAGGCGATGATGGGCACCGGCGAAGCTTCCGGTGACAAGCGCGCGCTGACCGCCGCTGAGGCTGCGATCGCCAACCCGCTGATCGACGACAGCTCGATGAAGGGCGCCAAGGGCCTGCTGATCTCGATCACCGGCGGCAAGGACCTCACGCTGTTCGAGGTCGACGAAGCCGCGACCCGTATCCGCGAGGAAGTCGACCAGGACGCCAACATCATCGTCGGCGCCACCTTCGACGAGGCGCTCGACGGCCTGATCCGCGTCTCCGTCGTCGCCACCGGCATCGAGCAGGCCGCGATCGCCCGCAACACCCAGGCCAGCAGCGCTCCGGTCGCGAACGCCGCGCCGCAGGCTCCCGCAGTCCCGGCCGTCGCCGCCGAGAGCCGTCTTGCCGACCTGACCGCGCGGCTCCGCGCCGACAATCAGCGTATGGCTGAGCGCGCCCAGAAGCTGGAAGGCCAGATTCCGGCCGCAACCCCGGTCGCTGCCGCGCCGATGGCGCCCCGTCCGAATGTCGAGCGCGCCGCGCTCGCCGCCATCGCCGCCGCCGTTGCGGAGGTCCCGCAGGCGCCCGCGCCGATGCAGACCTATGGCGACGTCACCGTGCGCCCGATCGCGCAGAAGCCGACGCTGTTTCCGGAGCCCGACATGGCCCCGGTCGCGATGCAGGAGCCGATGACGCCGGAAAACTTCATCCCGCCGCAGGCCGAGCGTGCGCCGGTCCGTGCGCCGCGGATGCCGCGCCTCGATGAGCTGCCGATGCCGGCCCAGGCCGAGATTCGCCAGGCCCGCGGCGAGGTCGAGGAGGAGACCCCGCAGAAGAGCCGCCTGTCGCTGCTGCAGCGCCTCGCCAATGTCGGCCTCGGCCGTCGTGACGAGGAAAGCGAGCCGCCGGTCGCGGCCCGCACCGCCGGTCCCGCCATGCCGCCGTTGCCCGAGCGCCGGCAGCAGAAGACCGTAGCTCAGCAGATCGCATCAAGTGAGCCGGTATCCGAGTATGCCCGTCGTCCTGCGCCGCAAGGGTTGGATATGCACGGCCGTCCGGCGCCTGTTGCGCCGGCGCCACAGGGTGACGACCATCTCGATATCCCGGCCTTCCTGCGGCGGCAGGCGACCTGAGGATTGTTACAATAAGGCAGACGAAAAAAGGTCCCGGCAACAAGCTTGCCGGGACCTTTCCTTTTGTCCCGTGCATGTCCGGATTGCGCAGACAAGCAACTGATTTTAAATCATTAATTACGTGTTTGGGTGTTCAGTCAAACTGCCGGTAGCGGCCCAAAACCTCGGCGCAATTTGGTTAAGCCTTGGCGCGAATACGGCAGGTTTGGGGTAACAATCGGTAAAAAAGCGTGAGTTGGCGCTGTTTGGGGCAGTGACTATGGTTTGGCGTGACTTGGGGATACGGATTCGCAGGGTCTCGGCAGTGGCCGGCCAAGTGGGTCTAGTATAAGTCGCAGTGGGTCATAGTGGGGCGGGTTCCTGATGAAATTTAGCCGGCAAACAACGCTTCGTGCGCAAGCCTCGGTGGCAGGCGTAGGCGTTCATTCCGGTCTTCCCGTCACTCTCACCCTTGGGCCTGCGCCTGTCGACGCGGGTTTTATTTTTGTCCGCACCGGCCTCGAGGGAAGTGATCGCGAAGTTCAGGCGACCGCCGAGCAGGTGATCGCGACCGATTTCGCCACCGTCCTCGGGGATCGCAATGGTCCGCTGGTGTCCACCGCCGAGCACGTGCTTGCTGCACTGCGGGGTATGGGTGTCGACAACGCCACCATCGAGATCGACGGTCCCGAAGTGCCGATCATGGACGGCAGCGCCGCGGCCTTCATTGCGGCGATCGACCAGGCCGGCATCGTTACCCAGCCGGCACAGCGTCGCTTCATTCAGGTTTTGAAGCCGATCTCGGTCAAGATCGGCGACTCCTTCGGCGAGATCAGGCCCTACGCCAACGGGTTCTGCGTCGAGGTCGAGATCGATTTCACCAATCCCGTCATCGGCCAGCAGAGCTACGCCTTCGACCTCAATCCGGAGCGTTTCCGCCGCGAAGTCGGCCGGGCCCGGACCTTTGGTCTGATGTGCGACGTCGCGCGGCTCTGGAGCGCGGGCTATGCCCTCGGCGCCTCATTCGACAACACCGTCGTGTTCGACGACGAGCGGCTGCTCAACACCGAGGGCCTGCGCTACGCCGATGAATGCGCCCGCCACAAGGTGCTGGACGTGATCGGCGATCTGTCGCTGGCCGGCCTGCCGCTGCTTGGCGCCTACCGCTCGGTGCGTGGCGGCCACAAGCTCAACCACGCCGTCCTGACCGCGCTGCTCGCCGACCGTACCGCCTGGCGGGTGGTCGAGGGCGAGGCAGCCCGCCGCACCACGCGTCCCGTGGGCGAGGTCGGTCGCGGTATCGTCGGCGGCCGGATCGCTGCGGCCTACGGGCCGGACGTGTCCTGAACAGAGTTGTTGCCGCGGGCCTCCGGCAGCGGCTTACCCCGGGAAACTCCTGGTAACCATGATCGGCTAGCATTGCGGCACGTTCGCCTTAATCCGGGCGGAATGCCTGCCTATCCGGTTGGTTAAAGATCGCTTTTCGGATACATCGGCGTGGTCGCATGGCAGGCACCACGGTTACATTTCGCGCCCATGACGGGGTTCATGGGCTGGCGGCACCGCATCACAGGGCGTCAGGGCTTAAACTCATGTCGGCACAGCGTACGACGCGCGGATATTTCTCGGTCTCGTCGCGGGCCCGTGGGCTGCTGCAGGCCGTCACCTTCATGATGCTCGCGCTGCCGCTGGCCGGCTGCGGCACCGGCTCGCTCTGGGACAAGTTCACCGCCAAGGACGACACCTTCGTCGAGGAGCCCGCCGACAAGATCTACAATGAGGGCCTGTACCTCATGAACGAGAAGAAGGACATGAAGGCGGCGAACAGGAAGTTCGAAGAAGTCGACCGCCAGCATCCTTATTCCGACTGGGCCCGCAAATCGCTGCTGATGTCGGCCTATGCGTCCTACCAGGGCGGCGACTTCGACGGCTGCATCGGCGCCGCGACCCGCTATGTCACGCTGCATCCCGGCAGCCCGGACGCGGCCTATGCGCAATATCTGATTGCCGCCTCCCATTACGACCAGATCCCGGACATCAGCCGCGACCAGGCCCGCACCGAGAAGGCGATCGCCGCCCTTGAAGAGGTGGTGCGCAAATATCCGAACTCGGAATACGCCACGTCCGCCAAGGCCAAGATCGAGGGTGCGCGCGACCAGCTTGCCGGCAAGGAAATGAATGTCGGCCGCTATTACGCGCAGAAGCGCGACTACACGGCGGCGATCAACCGCTACAAGACCGTCGTCACGCAGTACCAGACCACCCGCCATGTCGAGGAAGCGCTGTTCCGGCTGACCGAGGCCTATATGGCGATCGGGATCGTTGGCGAGGCGCAGACCGCGGCGGCCGTGCTTGGGCACAATTTTCCTGACAGTCGCTGGTACAAGGACGCCTATAATCTTGTAAAATCCGGCGGTCTCGAACCGAGCGAGAATCAGGGGTCTTGGATCAGCCGGACCTTCAAGAAGATGGGTCTCGGCTAGGAAATTTGGTTCCATGCTGGCGCGTCTGTCGATCCGTGACATCGTCCTGATCGAACGGCTCGATATCGAATTCGCCACCGGCCTCGCGGTTTTGACCGGCGAAACCGGTGCGGGCAAATCCATCCTGCTCGATGCCTTTGCGCTCGCGCTCGGCGGCCGCGGCGACGCCGGCCTCGTGCGCCACGGCGTGGAGCAGGGGCAGGTGACTGCCGTGTTCGATGTCCCCAAGAATCACCCCGCGACGAAGATCCTTGCCGAGAACGGCCTGGAGGACACCGGCGAGATGATCTTGCGCCGCGTGCAACTCGCCGACGGCCGCACCCGGGCCTTCATCAACGACCAGTCGATCAGCGTGCAGACGCTGAAGGCGGTCGGCGCCGCCCTGGTCGAGATCCACGGCCAGCACGACGAACGCGCGCTGGTCGATGCCGCCACCCACCGCCGCCTGCTCGACGCGTTCGCCGGCCTGGAGAAGGACGTTGCCGCGGTCGAATCGCTCTGGGATGCACGCCGGACTGCCAATACCGCGCTGGAGGATCATCGCGCCGGCATGGAGCGCGCTGCGCGCGAGGCCGACTATCTGCGCCATGCTTCCGCCGAGCTGAAGCAGCTTGCGCCCAAGGACGGCGAGGAAACCTCGCTCGCCAACCGCCGCACCACCATGATGCAGGGCGAGAAGATCGCCTCCGATCTGCGCGAGGCGCAGGAGGCTGTCGGTGGCCACCATTCGCCGGTCTCGACGCTGTCGGCGGCGGTGCGCCGGCTGGAGCGCCGCGGCGTCAATTCGCCGGCGCTGGTCGAGCCCGCGGTGAAGGCGATCGATATGGCGATCAACGCGCTGGAGGAGGCCGACCAGCATCTGCAGGCGGCACTCGCCGCGACCGATTTCGATCCGGCCGAGCTCGAACGTATCGAGGAGCGCCTGTTCGCGCTGAGGGCCGCCTCGCGCAAATATTCCACACCGGTCGACGGGCTTGCTGCGCTGGCCGCCAAATATGCCGCCGACGTCGTGCTGATCGATGCCGGCGCCTCACGGCTGAAAAAGCTGGAGCAGGCCGCGATCGAGGCAGATAGCCGCTATGCCGCCGCCGCCAAGAAGCTGTCGCTGGTGCGGCAGAAATCGGCGGAGAAGCTCAACAAGGCGGTCAACGCCGAGCTGGCGCCGCTCAAGCTCGAACGCGCAAAGTTCATGACCCAGGTCGCGACCGATGAGGCAGCTCCGGGACCGCAAGGCTTCGACCGCGTCGAGTTCTGGGTGCAGACCAATCCGGGCACCAAGCCAGGACCGATGATGAAGGTTGCCTCGGGCGGCGAGCTGTCGCGCTTCCTGCTGGCGCTCAAGGTCGTGCTGTCCGACCGCGGCTCGGCGCCGACGCTGGTGTTCGACGAAATCGACACCGGCGTGGGCGGTGCGGTCGCCGACGCCATCGGCGGACGCCTGGCGCGGCTTGCCGGCAAGGTGCAGGTGATGGCCGTGACCCACGCCCCGCAAGTCGCCGCCCGCGCTGACCAGCACCTCCTGATCTCCAAGGACGCCCTCGACAAGGGCAAGCGCGTCGCCACCCGCGTCAATGCGCTGGCCGCCGACCACCGCCGCGAGGAAATCGCCCGCATGCTCGCCGGCGCCGAGATCACGGCCGAGGCGAGGGCGGCGGCGGAACGGCTGCTCAAGGCGGCAAGTTAGACCTCGGGTCCCGGACGCGCATAGCGCGAGCCGGGACCCAGAATGCCGCTGCATGGGCCCCGGCTCAGCAGTGCACCGCTGAAGAAGCGCTGCACTGCGTCCGGGGAACAAGACCTCCGCCCATCTTTACCCTTCCGCCCGCTCCGTCGTATCCAAGCACCATGGCCAGAGCAGCAAAATCCAAAGCAACACCGCTTCGCGACGTCGCCGACCTCACCAAGGCGCAGGCCAAGGTCGAGCACATGCGGCTGGCGCTCGAGATCGAGGGGCATAACGAGCGCTACTACCAGGAGGACGCGCCCACTGTCACCGACGCCGAGTACGACGCGCTGCGCCAGCGCTTCAACGCGATCGAGAAGCGCTTTCCTGAATTCGTCACCGCGGACTCGCCCTCGCAAAAAGTCGGCGCGGCGCCGTCAGGTCGCTTCAGGAAAGTCCGGCATTCCGTTCCGATGCTGTCGCTCGACAACGCCTTTGCGGAAGAGGACGTGCGCGACTTCGTCGGCCGCATCGTGCGCTTCCTGAAGCTCGACGACGACAAGGTCGATTTCTCCGCCGAGCCGAAGATCGACGGCCTCTCGATGTCGCTGCGTTACGAGGGCGGCGAGCTGGTCACCGCCGCGACGCGCGGGGACGGTGCGGTCGGCGAGGATGTCACCGCGAACATCCGCACCCTCGAAGACGTGCCGCAGAAGCTGAAGGGCCGGAACATCCCCGATATCTGCGAGGTGCGCGGCGAGGTCTACATGACCAAGAAGGCGTTCCTCGCGCTCAACGAGCGGCAGAAGGCGGCGGGCGACACCATCTTCGCCAATCCGCGCAATTCGGCTGCGGGCTCGCTCCGGCAGAAGGACCCGACCATCACCGCCTCGCGCCCTCTCGGCTTCTTCGCCTATGCCTGGGGCGAGATGAGCACGATGCCGGAAGCGACGCAGAGCGGCATGATCGGCTGGTTCGAGCGCTGCGGCTTCAAGACCAATCCGCTGACCAGGCTGTGCCACTCCGTCGAGGAGCTGGTCGCGTTTCACCAGAGCATCGAGGAAGAGCGCGCCGAGCTCGACTACGACATCGATGGCGTCGTCTACAAGGTCGACCGCATCGACTGGCAGGAACGGCTCGGCTTCGTCTCGCGCACGCCGCGCTGGGGCATCGCGCACAAATTCCCGGCCGAGCGGGCCATGACGGTGCTGCGCGACATCGAGATCCAGGTCGGCCGCACCGGCTCGTTCACGCCGGTCGGCAAGCTCGAGCCGGTCGGCGTCGGCGGCGTGATCGTGCAGAACGTCACGCTGCACAACGAGGATTACATCAAGGGCATCGGCAACAAGGGCGAGGTGCTGCGCGAGGGACGCGATATCAGGATCGGCGACACCGTCGTGGTCCAGCGCGCCGGCGACGTGATCCCGCAGATCGTCGACGTCGTCCTCGACAAGCGACCGAAGAGCGCCAAGGAGTTCTCTTTCCCGAAGAAGTGCCCGTGCCCGCTGCACACCGACGTCGTACGCGGCGAGACCGCCGCCGGCGAAGAGGAATCCCGCGCCCGCTGCAGCGGCGAGTTCGCCTGCCCCTATCAGAAGATCGAGCATCTCAAGTTGTTCGTCTCGCGCCGTGCTTTCGACATCGACGGTCTCGGCGAGAAGCAGCTGCAGTATTTCTTCGACGAGGGATGGGTCAAGGAGCCCGCCGACATCTTCACGCTGGAGAAGCGCAACTCGAAGCTCAAGCTCGAGGAGATCGAGGGCTACGGCGCCACCTCGGTGCGCAACCTGTTCGGTGCCATCGAGAGCCGGCGAAAAATCGCGCTGGAGCGCTTCGTCTATGCGCTCGGCATGCGCCATGTCGGCGAGACCACGGCGCTGGCGCTGGCACGTGGCTACGGTTCGTGGGACGCCTTCCACGACGCCTGCCTCAAGGTCGCCAAGGGCGACGAGGAGGCGATGGCCGAGATGGACGCGCTGGACCAGATCGGCGACACCGTGATCAAGAGCATCGCCGATTATTTCGGCGAGAGCCACAACCGCGGCATCGTCGAGCGGCTGACCAAGGAAGTCGAGATCGTCGACGCCGAGAAGCCGAAGAGCAATTCCGCCGTCGCCGGCAAGACCGTGGTGTTCACGGGCTCGCTGGAGAAGATGACGCGCGACGAGGCCAAGGCCACTGCCGAGCGGCTCGGGGCAAAGGTGTCGGGCTCGGTCTCGAAGAAGACCGATCTCGTGGTCGCCGGCCCCGGCGCGGGCTCGAAACTGGCGGAGGCCAACAAGCACGGCGTCAAGGTGCTGACCGAGGACGAGTGGCTGACGCTGATCGGAGAGTGAGGTCTCTCCCCGTCATTGCGAGGAGCCCTTGCGACGAAGCAATCCAGGATCTTTCCGCGGTAACAGCCTGGATTGCTTCGCTGCGCTCGCAATGACGGGGAGAGGGCGCGCCGACCTCACATCATCCCGCTCTCTTCCTCCTCCGCCTGCTCGATCAGTGCCTCGCTCACCACCACTTCGCGGCGGGGGACGACGAAGATCATCACGCAGGCGCAGAGCAGCGAGATCGCGAGGACTGCGGCGGTGAGCGGCAACGTCGTTGCGGAGTGGCCGCCGAGATAGGCGCCGAATTGCGACATCAGTGCGCCGATGCCCTGCTGGAGAAAGCCCATCGTGCCGGAGGCGGTGCCGGCGGCCTCGGGGCGGATGCTGATGGCGCCGGCGGCTGAATTCGCCATCACGAAGGCATTGCCGGCCATCACGATCATCTGCGTGCCGAACAGCCAGGCCGGGGCCTCGTTCCAGCCGATCAAACTCCACAGCAGGTTCGCAAGGCTGCCGGCGAGCTGGAGGGCGAGCCCGAACCAGATCAGCTTTTCCAGCGAATGCCGCGGCGCAAAGCGTACGCAGAGCAGATTTCCGACGAGAAACGCAAAGCCTGTGGTCGCGAACCAGGCGCCGTATTCGGCGCTGGTCCGGCCCATCTGCGTCACCACGATGTAGGGGCCGCCGCCTGCGAAAGTGAAGATGATCTGCGAGGCCAGCACCTGGCACATCACATAGCCGACGAAGGCGCGGTTGCGGATCAGGATGCCGACGTCGCCACGGAAGCCGCTGCCGGCGGCACGGCTGCGCCGCGTTTCGGGCAGCGCCACCGCGATGCCGGCGGCGACAATGATCGCGGCGATGGTGATGGCGTAGAAGATCGCGCGCCAGCCGAACGCGGTCTCGATCAGGCCGCCGGTGAGCGGGGACACCATCTGCCCGATCATCAGCGCGGCGACCACGAGGCTGATCATCGAGGCGACGCGGTCGCGCTCGTAGATGTCGCGGATGATGGCGCGGCTGACCACCATGCCGGAGGCGCCGCCGAGCGCCTGGAAAAAGCGCGCGGCAATCAATTGCGGCAAGGTCTCGGCGAAGAGGCACGCGACGCTGGCCACGACCATCAGCGCCAGCCCTCCGAGCAGCACCGGACGCCGTCCGAACCGGTCCGACAGCGGTCCCATGATGAGCTGCGACAGCGCGATGCCGACCATGTAGAGCGACACCGTCATCTGCGCGATCGAGATGTCGCTGCCGAAATTCGTCGCCAGCACCGGCAGCGCCGGAACCAGGATGTAAAGCGAGATCGGCGCGATCCCGGTCATCACGACCAGCAACAGCAGCACCAGGCGCGACGTCGCGAGGTTGGTCGCCGCACCCGGCGGTTTGCTGATCATGCCGTGCATGCGTGTCCATCTTTCGAGTTCGAATCGACTGTAGCGCGCTCGCGCAAGACGGATATCGGCGTTTCGGAATGCGGCTATACGGATTCCGGGATGGTTATGATGAGGGTGCGATGGTGGCCGATCGGCGCATTGCTCGCGCTACAAAAGCGGTGTCATTCCCCGCGAAGGCGGGGAATCCAGTATTCCAGAGGCAGCAGCTTCATACGGGGGGGGCCACGGCGTACTGGATGCCCCGCCTTCTCGCGGGGCATGACAGCTGTTGTGGGGGAAGCAGCCTTGCGCAAATCGCGTAGCGCCATGCGCGCTACGTCAGCTCCGCCGTCGCCTGATCGAGCCAGGTCCCGGTTGCTTCGTCCAGCGCCGGCCGCACCTCGGCCCGGACGCGCGCGTGATAGGCATTGAGCCAGCCGAGCTCGTCGCGGCTCAGCATCGCCACATCGATCAGCCGCCGGTCGATCGGCGCCAGCGTCAGCGTCTCGAACGCGTTCATGGGCTTCTCGGCGCCCTTGATGTCGGCGGCCACCACCAGCTCGAGGTTCTCGATGCGGATGCCGAAACCGTCGGTCTTGTAGTAGCCGGGCTCGTTGGAGAGGATCATGCCGCGCTTCAGCGGCGTGGTACCGAGCTTCGAGATCCGCGCCGGCCCTTCGTGCACCGAGAGATAGCTGCCGACGCCGTGACCGGTGCCGTGCTCGAAATCGACGCCGGCGGCCCAGAGATATTGCCGCGCCAGCGTGTCGAGCTGCGCGCCGGTAGTGCCGTCCGGAAAGACCGCGCGCGCGATCGCGATATGGCCGCGCAGCACGCGGGTGAAGCGGTCGCGCATCTCGTCCGTCGGCTCGCCCACGGCCATGGTCCGGGTGACGTCCGTGGTGCCGTCTTCGTACTGCGCGCCGGAATCGATCAGCAGCAGGTCGCCGGGTGCGATCCGTCGGTTGCTCTTGCGGGTGACGCGGTAGTGCACGATGGCGCCGTTCGGGCCGGTGCCCGAGATGGTGGGAAACGACACGTCCCTGAGCGCGCCGGTGTCGCGGCGGAATGTCTCCAGCGCCTCGACCGCGTCGATCTCGGTGAGCTTGCCGCTTGCGGCCTCGCGGTCGATGAAGGCGAGAAAGCGCGCCAGCGCCACGGCGTCGCGCCGATGCGCCGTCTGCGTGCCCTTGATCTCGGTCGCGTTCTTGACCGCCTTGAGCAGTGCAATCGGATCGCTGCCGCGCACCGGCTTGCCGCCGGCGCCCGAGATCAACCGGCTGAGCGCGTCGGCTGCGGTGGCGCTGTCGAGTGCAATCGATCCGCCGCTCTTGGCGAGCGCCATCAGCGTCGGCGCCATCGCATCGGGCTCGCGCACGTCGGCGGACTGCTCGAGATGGTCGCGCGTCAGGTTGGAGAGTTTTCGGTGGTCGATGAAGATGGTTGGGCGGCCGTCCTTCGGCACCAGCGCATAGGACAGCGGCAGCGGCGTGTGGGCGACGTCGGCGCCGCGGATGTTGAAGGTCCAGGCCACCGCGTGGCTGTCTGACAGCACCAGCGCGTCGGCGCCGAGCTTGCCGATCTCGGTTCTGATCTGCGTCAGCTTCTCGGCTTCAGTGACGCCGGCATTCTGCAGGCTGTGCACGGCGACGGGGGCAAGCGGCGGCTGCGGCCGGTCCTGCCAGATTGCATCCACCGGATTGCTGTCGACCGCGACCAACTCGGCGCCGGCCTTGGCGCAGGCGGCGGACAGGCGCTCGGCTGCCACAAAAGTGTGCAGCCACGGATCAAATCCGAGGCGGTCACCGGCTTTCAGATGCGCGGACACCCAGCTCTCCGGCGGCGGGTCGATCAGCGATTCCACGGCCCAGGCCTTTGCATCGACCTGCTTGGCGGCCTGAAGCGTGTAGCGGCCGTCGACGAACAATGCGGCCTCCTGGGTCAGCACCACCGCGAGGCCCGCCGAGCCCGTGAAACCGGTCAGCCAGGCCAGCCGCTCTTCCGATGGCGGCACATATTCGTTCTGCTGCTGATCGGCGCGCGGGATCACGAAGCCGGTCAGCTTGCGGCGGGCGAGTTCTTCGCGAAGTGCGGCGAGCCGTGCCGTCAATGCGACGCCAGCCTCCGGCTCCTCGAATGTCTGGAAGTGTGCTTCGAACATGGTGGATCACTTTAGGATCATGGGGACGAGTCCGCAATCTGGACGCATTCGAGTCGCATCTGGCATGGACTGTGCTTGAATGGTTCCATTCGAATTGAGTGGAGTAAAGGATGCGGCAGTTGCGCTTCGTCCGGATGACAGGGAAATTCGAGCAGGTGGTTCATCTCAATGGCGAGGGGACACACGATGCCAGCGTTCACGTTTGAGAAGATTACGCCGCCGGTGCGTCGCACCCCGACTGCGGCGGCTCCGAAGAAGCCGCGCGGCGTCATGCGCCAGATGATCGATCGTATCGCCGAGCGCCGCGCGAAGCGTACCTTGCAGGATGAGCGCGCGCTGCAGCGGGATGAGAAGGCAGCAGAGTAGCGGCATCGATGATGCCGTAGGGTGGGTTAGCCGAAGGCGTAACCCACCGCTTTGGTGCCGCATGCATTGGCGGATTACGCTTCGCTAATCCGCCCTACGAGATATTCCGCAGCAACAGGCTGCTCCACCCCTCGATCCGCAGATGCTTCAACGGCACGAGGCCGCGCGCGCGATAGGCGGCGATGACGGCGGGGGCCTGGTGCGTCAACAGGCCGGAGAGGATGACGTGGGCGCCGGACGCGAGATGCCGCACCATCGGGCCCGCCAATTGCCTGAGCGGGTTGGCGAGGATGTTGGCCAGCACCAGGTCGAACGGACCGGCCTTTCCGAAATCCGGCGCGGCGAAGCCGGTGGCGCGGATGACCCGGACCTGGTTGCCGACCTCGTTCAGCACCGCGTTCTCGGCCGCCACCCGCACCGACGGCGGGTCGATGTCGGAGGCGAGCACCGCGCGATGCAGCGCCTTCGCCGCCGCGATGCCGAGGACGCCGGTTCCAGTGCCGAGGTCGAGCAGGTTCCTCGGGCGGGAACTCTTCAGGACATGGTCAAGCAGCAGTAAACAGCCACGGGTGGTGCCGTGGTGGCCGGTGCCGAAGGCAAGCGCCGCCTCGATCTCGATGGCGAGCTTGTTCGGCGCCACACGGTCGCGGTCATGGCTGCCGTGCACGACGAAGCGCCCGGCCGGCACCGGGACGAGATCTTCCAAGCTGGCCTTGACCCAGTCCTTGGCCTCGACGGTGTCGAACAGAAGCGTCGCGGCAATCGCATTTCCTGCTGAATTTGCAACGAGTTCGCGGAGCCAAGCCTGATCGGGCGCCTCGGCGAAATGGAGCGTGACGTCCCATGGTCCGTCCGGCCGCTCGAAGGCGGCAACCGCCGCATCGCCGTCGAAAAACACCTCGGTGAGCACGTCGACGACGCGCCTGGCGTCGGCCTCGCTGCCGATCGAAAAGCTGGCGCGATGGGTAGGAGAAGGCTGCATTCAGGGTTCCGTTGAGTTCAATTTTTGGAACTTTCGTCGCCAATTTTCCGCATAAGTTGCGGTTCCCGGGTTAACCGGGCTGCAGGTTGCGCCCGTATATTTTCGGGTGTCGAAGCCAACCAACACAGCTTGGAATTGAAACGGAGACGAGTTTTGAAGAGCATGGTTCAAAAGTTCTGGTCGGACGAGTCCGGTGCAACCGCGATCGAGTACGGCCTGATTGCCGCAGGTATCGCTCTGGCGATCATCACCGTGGTGAACAGCCTGGGCGTCACCCTGAACGACAAGTTCACGTCGATTAGCACCTCCTTGAAGTAATTTCCGCCTCCATCTCCCAGCGGGGGCTGTTTTTCTTCAAAGGCTATTCCTGATCACCGCCCGCAAGGGGTTTCCCCTCGCGGGCGAGGTCGTTTTCGGGCGCGCGTTCTCAGTGGATTTTCACAAATTGTCCACCGCTTGCCGGGATGCCATCCACCCGCTTTTCCCGCGATTTGCCCTGCGATTTTCCACCGCCTTTCCCCAAGGCTCGGTCCGACGTTCTGGCCCGTGCATCCTCGGTCTGACCCCAGGCCGTTCAACAGCCAGTCCACAGCTCATCCACAGACCTATCCACGGCTTCCGAACAGCGACCGGTGATCTCTCAAGATCACCTGCGCGGCGTTATGGCCGGGCGCGCCGGTGACGCCGCCGCCGGGATGGGCGCCGGAGCCGCAATGGTAGAGGCCCCTCAACGGCCCGCGATAATCGGCATGGCCGAGCATCGGCCGCGCCGAGAACAGTTGGTTCAGCGTCAGCGCGCCATGGAAGATATCGCCACCGAGAAGGCCGAACTGCCGTTCGAGATCGAGGGGGGACAGGATCTGGCGGCCCAGCACGCTCGCCGCAAAACCCGGCGCGTATTTATCCACCGTCGCGATCATGAGATCGGCGACCTCTTCGCGATGGTCGTCCCAAGACTTTCCGTCGGGAAGCTCCGGCGCGACGTGCTGGCAGAACAGGCTGGCGACGTGCTTTCCCGCAGGCGCCAGCGTGTCGTCGAGCGTCGAGGGGATCAGCATCTCGACGACGGGTGACCTGCTCCAGCCCTGCGCCCGCGCATCGAGCCAGGCGCGGTCCATGTAGCCGAGGCTTGGCGCCAGGATGATGCCGGAGCTGAGATGATCGCCGTCGCCCGGCAGCGCCGTGAAGGAGGGCAGGCGGTCCAGCGCAACGTTCATGCGGAAGGTGCCGGAGCCGTTCTTCCAGTGCCGGATGCGAGCGAGGAAGTCCGCAGGAAGGGCGTCGGCTGCGATCAGGTGCGTGTAGAGCAGCTTTGGATTGACATTGGCCGCGACATATTTGGCGCGGATGGCTGAGCCGTTCTCCAGCACGACGCCGACGGCGCGGTCGCGCTCGACGATGATCTCGCGGACGCCCGCGTCGGTGTCGATCACAACGCCCCGATCGCGTGCCGTGCGCGCCATCGCCTGCGTGATCGCGCCCATGCCGCCGATGGCGTGGCCCCAGACCCCCTTCTTGCCGTTCACCTCGCCGAAGGCGTGATGCAGCATCACATAGGCCGAGCCGGCGGCGTAGGGGCTGGCATAGTTGCCGACGATGGCGTCGAAGCCGAACAGGGCCTTGACCAGATCATGCTCGAAGCGCTCGTCCAGCATCTCGCCGGCCGAGCGGGTGAAGAGATCGAGCAGGCTGCGGCTCTGTTCCAGCGTGAGGCCGCGCAGAATGTTGGCGGTCTTCCAGGCGTTGACGCCTTCACGGACGGCCGCTGTGCCAAAACCGTCGACGAGGTTCGGCGGCGGGCGGAGCACGAACTGCCTGAGCACGTCGGCGATGTCCTCCAGCTCGCGCGAAAATCCGTCGAGCGCACCTGCGTCATGCGCGCTCAGCCGCGCGACTGATGCTTTCGTCCGTCCTTCGCCGGTCAAGAGATAGCTGCCGTCCGGCGCGGGCAGGAAATTCTGGGCGCGCCGTTCGACGATGCGCAGGCCCTGCTCGGCGAGCTTGAGATCACGGGTCACCTGCGGATTGAGCAGGCTCACAGTGTAGGCTGCGACCGAATTGCGGAATCCGGGGTGAAACTCCTCAGTCACCGCGGCGCCGCCGACCACCTTGCGGCGCTCGACCACGCGCACGCGCAGGCCCGCGCTCGCGAGATAGGCCGCGCAGGTGAGGCCGTTGTGGCCAGCGCCGATGATGAGGACGTCGGTTTCGCTCATAATTCCCTGGTGTCATTCCGGGGCGATGCAAAGCATCGAACTATGGTGCGGGCTCCGCACCGGAGAATCTCGAGGTTCCGGGTTCGCCTCTTCGAGGCGCCCCGGAATGACATCTCTATATCAAGCAATCGCCGCTGCAACATCACGCGTGCCTTTATTGCCCGTTCAGGCGCCTTGTGCTCCATTGCGCGCGTCCGGCGCCCGCCGGAGAATGTAGGCTGGAGCTTCCATGGATTCGATCGTGCAACCTGCCGCCACGGAGCAGCCGTCGTCCTCGCGCAACCGGCTGCTGCTGACGGTCTACACCGCTGCGATCTTCGTCAGCGCGCTGCTGCTGTTCTCGGTGCAGCCGCTGTTCACGAAGATGGTGCTGCCGCGGCTCGGCGGCTCGCCGGCGGTGTGGTCGGTGGCGATGGTGTTCTTTCAGTCGCTGCTGCTGGCAGGCTACGCCTATGCCCATCTGTTGATGCACGCGAAGAGCCGCGTCGTTCCCGTGGCGGTGCATCTGGTGTTGCTCGTGCTGGCCTTCGCCACGCTGCCGCTCGGCATTGCCTCCGCCTATGGCGAGCCCCCCGCTTCGGGCTATGCGTTCTGGCTGCTCGGTCTGTTCGTGGTCTCGATCGGCCTGCCGTTCTTTGCGCTTGCCGCCAACAATCCGCTGCTGCAGGCCTGGTTCGTCCGCACCGGCCATCCCGCTGGGCACGATCCCTACTTCCTCTACGCCTCCTCCAACATCGGCAGCTTCCTCGCGCTGTTGTCCTATCCGTTCCTGCTCGAGCCGATGTTCACGCTGCACACGCAGAATCGGTTCTGGACCGGTGGTTATGGCCTGCTGATCCTCCTGATCGCCGCCTGTGGCGTGCTGTTGTTGCGCTCGCCGAAGCTCGCAATGGCCGATGCGCGGACCGAGGAGATCAATGCGCCGGCGCCTGATATCGTGACGCGGCTGCGCTGGATCTTCCTCGCCGCGGTGCCTTCGGGTCTGCTCATCGCTGTCACCGCACACATCTCGACCGACGTCGCGGCGGCGCCGCTGCTGTGGGTGTTGCCGCTGTCGCTGTATCTGCTCACCTGGGTCGTGGTGTTCCAGTCGCGACCGCTGCTGCCGCACAAATGGATGCTGATGCTGCAGCCGGTCGCGATCGCGGGCGTCATCGTCCTGCTCGCCTTCGGCGGCGAGCAGAATTTGCTGCTGACACTCGGTGGCCACCAACTCTGCTTCTTCGTCATTGCCATGGCCTGCCACGGCGAGCTGGCGCGGACCCGGCCGGCGGCCAGATATCTCACCGGCTTCTATGTAGCATTGTCGTTCGGCGGTATGGTCGGCGGTCTCTTTGCTGGCCTCGTTGCTCCCTTCACCTTCTCGTGGATCGCCGAATACCCGATCCTGATCGCGCTCGCCGCTCTGTGCCGGCCGTCCGCGAACGAGCGTCTCGCCGGCATCGTCAAATGGTACTGGCTGGTGCTCGCCGCGCTCGCGGTGGCGCTCGTCGCGCCGTCCTATACCACTGGCAGCGCCTCGACCTGGCTGGAGGATCACCGCGTCTGGGTCGCCGGCGCCGTCGGCGTGCTCGCCGCGCTGCTCGCGCTGGCGCTCAATGCCGGCCGCTGGAAGATCTTCGCCACCGTCGCGCTCGCGCTGACGTTGATCCGGGTTTATCCCGCGGACGAGGGCCGGGTCACGACGGTGCGCAGCTTCTTCGGCGTGCACAAGATCGTGGTGACGCCCGGCGGATATTTCCACGTGCTGATGCACGGCACCACCATCCACGGCGCCGAACGCTTCCGCAACAATGACGGCACGCCGGTCACCGGCCGGCCCGAGCCGATCACCTACTATCACAAGGACGGCGGCATCGGTCAGGCCGTCAGCGCGATCCGCGAGCGCAAGGGCGCGCCGCTCAAGGTCGCCGCGATCGGCGTCGGATCGGGCACGCTCGCCTGTGCTGCCGAACCCGGCGAGGACTGGAAATTCTTCGAGATCGACCAGTCGATGGTGGATGCCGCGCGTGACCCCAAGAATTTCCGCTACATCTCGAGCTGCCTACCGGACATGAAACCGGTGATCGGCGATGCTCGCCTCACCTTCGCAAAGGAGCCCGACGGCGCCTACGACCTCATCATCGTCGATGCCTATTCCTCGGATGCGATCCCGATCCATCTCGCCACCGAGGAGGCGATGAAGATCTACAAGGACAAGCTCGCCCCGCACGGCGCCGTGGTGATGCACGTCTCCAACCGGCATCTCGATCTCGAGACCGTCGTGGTCGGCATCGCCGACGCCAACGATCTCAAGAGCTGGGTCTTCAACGAGGATTCCGGGCGCGATGGCGACTACATCTTCTCGACCGACGTCGTCATCTCCGCGCGTGAGGAGGCCGATGTCGGCAAGCTCGCGTCCTCCAAGGTCTGGGAGCTGACCGAAGCCGACGACAGGGTGCGGGTCTGGACCGACGACTATTCCAACATCCTGGGCGCCCTGTACCGGCGATTGAAGAATGGGGAGTAGGGCGGCACGACAACCGTCTCCGTGCCTCGGATGCAGCGCAGCGCTTCCCTGGCGATGCGAAGCATCGTCCAGTTCAGCGGTGCGCTGCTGAGCCGGGGCCCAAACTCTGGGTCCCGGCTCTGCGTCGCGTCATTTCATGCCGCGCCGCGTCCGGGACACGAGACGGGAGCTACGGCGCGACCGGCGTCCCCGCCGGCAGCGTCATGCCCTTCTCGCCGGCAACGTCGCGCAGCAGGTCCGGCCTGTCGGAAATGATCCCGTCGACGCCAAGCTCGATCATCCGCACCATGTCTTCGCGCTTGTTGACCGTCCACACCACGACGCGCAATCCGAGCTCGTGGGCTTCCGCGATGAGCGCGGCGGTCACGTCACCGAAATAGGGCGACCAGATCGCACCGCCCACCGCCTTGATCGTCCGCGGCAGCGAACCACCGTGTTCGGCCGGGCTGAAGCCCGCCGTCCAGTTGGTGGCCTTGTCCAGCGCGACTGTCTGGCCCAAGCCGCGCTGCAGCGTCAGGTACACCGTCGGGATCTTCGGTGCCTGCTTCTGGACGAGCTGCAGGGTTCTCCAGTCGAAGGACTGGATCATGACCCTGTCGGAAAGCGTTTCGGCCTCGATCAGTCCCAGCAGTTTCGTGACAAAAGCTTGCGGATCGAGCGTTTCGTCCGGGTGGTTCGGATCGATCTTGGTCTCGATGTTGAAGCGCACACGTGAGTTGCCGGATTTTCGCACCAGCGCGAACAGTTCGCTCAGCGTGGGGATGCGGGTCCCCGGCACGGCGCGCTGGTCGGGGAACTGTTTCGCATAGGCACTGTCCGGGCGGATCTGGCCGACGTCATAGGTCCTGATCTCGTCCAGCCGCAGTTTGACGAAGGGCGTGCCGGGCGGAGCAATGTAAGTCCCGCCAGCGCCGCGTGCGAGATCGGGATTGAGTCCGCGCTCATGCGACACGATAACCTCGCCGTCCGCGGTCACGCCGACGTCGAGCTCCAGCGTGTCCACGCCCATCGACAGCGCGTTGGCGAAGGCCGGCAGGGTGTTTTCCGGCAACAGCGCCCGCCCGCCGCGATGCGCCTCGAGATCAAAAGCCATATCCAGAGCCTTGGCTTGTCCTGCAATGAGAACCGAGAGCAGGGTCAGGATTGTCGTGGCACGTGACGGCATCGGGGATCACAGCGCTCGCGAAAACAGCAGCTTATGAAATCTTGGCGCGTTTCGTCCAGCCTCACGGTTGACGGCGGCCGCGGAAGGCGGAAACTGCGCCTCAAAAAGCAGGGTTCAGGGAGCCACTCATATGCGGCTTGTCTTCATCGGAGCGATGGCGGTTCTCATGGTCGGACAGGTGGCAGCCAGGGACGTGCTTTCGGGCGCGAGTCTTTATGAGGATGTGGCGCGCTATGCCTCCTTCGGTCTGCACCGCTTCGGTTCTGCGGGCGATCGGGCGACCGCCGACTGGATTGCCGGCGAGCTTTCGGCCGCGGGCTTTGTGATCAGCTTTCAATCAGTCGTGTTAGGCCGGCAATATGTCGTCGAGCAGGCCAGCGCCGAAGCCGCCGGCACCAGTGTCGAGGCAACGCCATTCTGGTGGCCGCCGGAAGACCGGGCGAGCTTCCATCTCAGCGCGCCGCTTGCGCGGGACGGTGATGTCGCCGGCAAGATCCTCTGGTTGGAGCTGCCGTTCGATCGCGGTGCCTATCTGGGGCCGACCCATCGTGCGGCCATCGCTGAAGCGGCGGCGAAAAAGCCGGCAGCGATCCTGCTGATGATCGGCAATCCCGCCGATGATCGCTTCGCTTACAATGTCACACAGGAGGATGCGCCCTGGCCGGTGCCGGTGATCGTGGTCGGCGCCAGGTCGAAAGCGACGTTCGAGCGCGCGCTCGCCGAGGGCACGCCCGTCACCCTCGACGTCAAGGGCCACTACGAACGCGATGTCACGGGCCGTAACGTCATCGCCGAGACTGGCGTCGGCCGCGGGCCGACTGTCGTGGTCTCCACGCCGATGACCGGCTGGTATAGCTGCGTCTGCGAGCGTGGCCCCGGCATTGCCAACTTCCTCGCGCTGGCACGCACCATCGTTGCCGAGAAATGGCCGGCGCATTTTGTCTTCATCGCCACCGCCGGCCACGAGATCGGCCATGGCGGCATGGAGCTGTTCCTGAAGCACGGCGCGCCTGCGCCGAAGGACACGCTGGCGTGGATTCACTTCGGTTCGTCGAACGCGTGCTACGCTTTTGCAGAAGGTGCCCGCACCGATCGGCCCGAGGAAGAGCGCTATCTCGTGCTCAGCAAATCCGCGGTCGCGCTGACCGATGAGGCCTTTGCCAAGGTCGCGGCAAAACGCCTGGTGACGGAGAAGCAGGCGGTCGGTGAGCTCCGCGATGTGCACGCGGCGGGCTACGCCAACTTCCTCGGCATGGCCGGCCGCCATCGTACCTTCCACGCGCCCTCGGATGATCTTACGGCGACCGGGCCCGAGATCCTCGAGCCGGTCGCGCGGGCCTTCGTCGATGCGGCACGAAAGATCGTCGAACGCGGCGACGCCGCGTTCAGATAGCGTCAGTTCTGGTAGTAATAATTGCGTGGCTGATAATACTGGCGAGGTTGCTGCTGCTGATAATAGGTGCCCTGCTGGCCATAGCCCTGGTCGTAGGTCGGCTGCGGCAGTTGCTGATAGGCCTGCGTGCCATAGGGGCGTGTGATCGGGCGCGGTGCCGGATAGCGCGCGCCGGTGTCGCTGCCGTCGGCGGGATAGATGTAATTGTCGTCCTGCGGCATGTAGCGACGGGCTGGCTGCTGCGGCGGCGTCAGGTTCACGGGATCGCCAGTGGTCGCGTACTGCTCTTCGGCAGGCTGCTGCGGCGCGCGGGCGACTGCATTGTTGGTGCGGCCGCGCGGATTGCGGGCGAGCGCCACCTGCGCCGAGCCGGTCAGCGTCACGGTGGTGTTGAGCACGCCTTGCTGCTGAACCAGCGCATAGAGCGTCGTGGCATTCTGGCGCGACAGCCGCACGCAACCATGGGACGCCGGCGAGCCGAGACGGCCGACCGAGTCGGTGCCGTGGATGGCGTGCCCGACCTTGGTGAAGAAGATGGCGTGCGGCATCGGCGCGTCGTCGAATTCCTTGGAATAGTGATCCTCTTCCATGCGGAAGGCGCGGAAGCCGCCGTTCGGCGTTTCGCGCGAGGGGATGCCGGTCGACACCGGCCAGTGATACCGCGCGACGCCGTCGACCGCGACGGTCATCTGCTGATTGTCCTTGTCGACGGTGATTTCGACCTTGGCCTGCGCGCTGCCTGCGCTCAAAAGCATCAGTGAGGTGAAAGCGATAAAAAATGAACGCATCTGGAAACGCATTTGAATCCTGGCCTCCGGCCTGTTCACGCTAGGCGCCGCGGCTCTCCGTCCCCGACGTGCAATATGCCTGCAATCCGGCTTTCGTTCCAGCGGCCTGCCTGCCCATCGTTAACGTGGCGCGGGGCGTAAGCAAGGCCGCTTTGTGCCGCGCCGCGAGCGGTGGCGCTGACATTTTCGCGAGCGGCGCCCCGTTCACAACGTCGACAATTCGTCACAAAGGCGCAACCATTTGGCCGCCCGGTGCGTTGACGGTCACCTGCCTCGACAGGCGGCGCTCGCCGCCATTCACCTTTGGGATCGAAGATGAACAAAGCCCGCATCGCCGCCGCGCCGTCGCCGGCCGGTTCAGCCGTCCGCCTGCTGTTCGCAGCCGCCGCCATCCTGCTCGCGCTGTTGTCGCTGCCGCAAGCCGGCCACGCCCAGGGCATCGTCCGCGGCGCCCAGGAAGGCTCTTATGAGGGCAACCGGATTGCCGGCCCCGTGGGCGGTGCGGTCGGAGGCGTCGTCGGCGCCGGTGTCGGTGGCGCCGTGGGCGCGGTCGAGGGCGTGTTCGGCATTCCTCACCGTGGCCATCGCCGCTGCCGCGGCTATTACGACGGCTATCACCGCTTCCATTGTTATCGGTGACGCAAAATCCGTAGCGCGGATTACGGTTCGCTCCATCCGGGCTACAGGCCGGCGGTCAATTCTTCAGCCGATACCCGGTGCGAAAAATCCACCAGATCACGGCCAGGCAGATCGCCAGGAACGCCGTCGTCATGCCGATGCTGACGGACATGCTGACGTCCGCGATCTCGTAAAAGCTCCAGCGGAAGCCGGAGATCAGATAGACGACGGGGTTGAGCAGCGCCACCGTGCGCCAGGTGGGCGGCAGCATGTCGATGGAATAGAAGCTGCCGCCGAGGAAGGTCAGCGGCGTCACCACCAGCATCGGGATCATCTGCAGCTTCTCGAAGCCGTCGGCCCAGATGCCGATGATGAAGCCGAACAGGCTGAACGTCACTGCCGTCAGCACCAGGAAGGCCAGCATCCAGACCGGATGGTGGATATGCAGCGGCACGAACAGCCCGGCTGTCGCCAGGATGATCAGGCCCAAAATGATCGACTTGGTCGCGGCGGCGCCGACATAGCCGAGCACGATCTCGAAGTAGGAGATCGGCGCCGACAGGATCTCGTAGATGGTGCCGGTGAATTTCGGGAAGTAGATGCCGAACGAGGCGTTGGCGATGCTCTGGGTCAGCACCGAAAGCATGATCAGGCCCGGCACGATGAAGGTGCCGTAGCTGACGCCCTCGACCTGGCTGATGCGAGAGCCGATCGCGGCGCCGAACACCACGAAATAGAGCGAAGTGGAGACCACGGGCGAGACGATGCTTTGCAGCAGCGTGCGCCAGGTGCGCGCCATTTCGAACAGGTAGATGGCGCGGATGGCGCGATGGTTCATGACGTCCTCACGAGATCGACGAAGATGTCCTCGAGCGACGATTGCGTCGTGTCGAGATCGTTGAAGCGGATGCCCGCGGTGCGGAGATCGCCGAGCAGGCTGGTGATGCCGGTGCGCTCGCCCTTGGTGTCGTAATCGTAGACCAGCGTCGCGCCGTTATCGCAGAGCTCCAGCTCGTAATGCCCCAGGCTCTCCGGCAGCGCGTCGAGCTTGCCCTGCAGATGCAGCGTCAGCCGCTTCTTTCCGAGCTTCTGCATCAACGTCGCCTTGTCCTCGATCAGCACGATCTCGCCCTTGTTGATGACGCCGATGCGGTCGGCCATCTCCTCGGCTTCCTCGATGTAATGCGTGGTGAGGATGATGGTGACGCCGGACTGCTGGAGGGTGCGCACCACTTCCCACATGCCCTTGCGCAGCTCGACGTCGACGCCGGCGGTGGGCTCGTCCAGGAACAGGATCTGCGGTTCGTGCGACAGCGCTTTGGCGATCATCACGCGACGCTTCATGCCGCCGGAGAGCGTGATGATCTTGTTGTCCTTCTTGTCCCAGAGCGAGAGGTCCTTCAGCACCTTTTCGATATGATCAGGATTCTTGGGCTTGCCGAACAGGCCGCGGGAGAAGCTCACGGTCGCCCACACGCTCTCGAAGGCGTCGGTGTGCAATTCCTGCGGCACGAGGCCGATCAGCGAGCGCGCCTTGCGGTAGGAGGTCTGGATGTTCTCGCCACCGACCAGAACCTTGCCTTCGCTGGGGTTGGCGATGCCGCAGATGATGGAGATCAGCGTGGTCTTGCCGGCGCCGTTCGGGCCGAGCAGCGCGAAGATCTCGCCCCGCTTGATGTCGAGATTGATGTTCTTGAGCGCCTTGAAGCCGGACCCATAGGTCTTCGACAGATTGGCGACGGAGATGATGGAGGACATGGATGGCCGTAAGGCTGAGGGGCAAAGGCTGGGGAGGGGCCGGAACCTACCGGGAACGGCGGCTCAGCGGAGCCCTGAGATAGGAATGCCTTTGCCGAGCCGCAATTGGCGAAAGAAAAATGGTCTCAAAACAGGCCCTTCGGTGGCAGGTTTCGGGCAGGTGTTGCGCGATGGTCACGGGCTGTGGCTAAGATTGCCATTCACGCGGCTCTTTATTGCGTCTGCGAGCAGGCCATGGCTACGATTCCGGCCAATCGCAAAGCGTATGTCCCCAGGGAAAACACCGATGAGACCGAACGGCCGTCACACCGCCGGCGCCAGCCAGTTGTCCGCCCTCCGTGTATGGGCGATCTGCCTGCTCCTGCTGTCAGCTGTTGCCATCAGCCCGACCACGGCCCGGGCGGCCCCGAGCCAGGCCCAGGTCGCGACCACCCACGTCTATCTGCTCCGTGGCGTGCTCAACATCTTCTCGCTCGGCCTCGACACGATCGGCGCCCGACTCCAGGCGCAGGGCATCCCGGTGACGGTCGCCAACTTCGTCTCCTGGTCCTCGCTCGCCGATGAAGCCGCGACCGCCTACAAGGCCGGCCGGCTCAAGACCATCGTCCTGGTCGGCCATTCCTCCGGCGCGACCGCGCTGCCGGACATGATCGCGAAGCTCAACCATCTCGGCGTGCCCGTGAAGCTCGCGGTCGGCCTCGACTCCGTGTTCAAGACCAAGCTCACCACCGGCGCCGAGCGCTACATCAACATCTATATCGGCGACGGCCCCGGCGAGCCGGTGAAGCGCGCCGACGGTTTCCGCGGCAAGCTCGACAATGTCGATGTCCGCGGCACCGGCGTCGGCCACATCTCGATCGACAAGAACGAGGCGATCCAGCGCCGCGTCATCGCCGAGATCGACGCCGCCATCATGCGCTCGCGCGCGCCGGCGGTCCCGGTCGCCGAGCCCGGCGCACCGCGGCAGGCGCGCTCGGCGGCGGCAACGGCTCCGGCAAGGAACTGAGCCGTCGCATCCTCCCGCGTGATGCCGCCTAAGCGGGCGTCACGCGGACCGGCATGCTCTCCAGGCCGCGCAGGGAATTGTTGAGTCTGCGTTTCGGCTCTGCGGTGAGCTCGATGGTCTTCACGCGCCTCGCAAGCTCGCCGAAGATCAATTCGCCTTCCAGACGCGCGATCATCTGACCGACGCAGGCGTGGATGCCTGCGCCGAAGCCGACATGGCCGGTCGCGGTCCGTTCGACCTCGAAGCGATCGGCTCCGTCCCATCGTGCCGGATCGCGGTTGGCGGAGGCCATGAACAGCAGCACCTTGCGGTGTGCCGGGATCACGCCGCCGCCGATCTCGACGTCGCGCGAGGTGGTGCGAAAGAACGTCTGCACCGGTGAATCATAGCGCAGGCCTTCCTCGAACGCATTGCGCGCCAGCTCCGGCCTGTGGTGGAGCTTGCGGTATTCATCCGGATGGGTGGCGAGAGCGAGCAGGGTGTTGCCGATGCCGTTGACGGTGGTGTCGATCCCGGCGGTGAGGAACGGCCGCACAAGATGGGTCGCTTCGTGCTCGGTGATCTCGCCGTCGTCGGCCGCCTGGTAGATCATCATGCCGAGGCTGTCGGGCCGCAACGCATCCCGCGCACAGCAGTCCATGATCCAGCTCTGGGCGGCGAGGCCTTCCTTGCGTGAAGCCGCTAGCATCTCGTTCTCGGGGCCAAAGCTGTCGAACACGAATGTGCTCCAGGCCAGCAGCTTCTCGCGGCCGTCCGCCCGGATGCCGATCGCATCCGGAAACACCTTCATCGGATAGGCTTCGGCAAGATCGGTGACGGCATCGAACGTGCCTTTGTCGATCAGCTCCGTGACCTTCTTCTCCGCCTCCTGCTGAAACGTCTCGCGCAGCTTCCTCGCGACGCCCGGAGACAGCGTGCGGCCGAGGACCCGCCGGCCCTTGTCGTGATCGGGCGGATCGATCTGGAGCGTCAGCGGCTTTGGCAGCGCAGGGTTCATCCCGTTGAGCCCGACGCCCTCGCCACTGATGAAGGTCTTCCAGTCCTTCAAGGCCGGCTCGACCTCGCCATAGCCGGCCATCGCCCACACGCCGTAGCGCTCCAGCGCGAATACGGGCCCGAGCGCGCGCAGCGCCGCGTAGGCAGGATAGGGGTCCAACAGGAAGTCAGGCGCAAACGGGTCGACCTGACTGGAGGCGATGCCGCTCATGATCTGCTCCGCTTCTATGGCTTGCCGAGCGGGCACTGGCCATCGCTCTCGGAGCGGAACGCGTCCTCGCCCTTGATCGTGGCGACGACCTTCAGCAGATCCCAGCTGGATGTCGATTCCTCCGGCGACTTGACCTGCAACAGGTAGAGCGGGTGGATCTTGCGACCGTCCTTGCGGATATAGCCCTTGCCGAACAGAACATCATCGGTCGGCATCTCCTTCATCGCGGCGACGACGGCCTTGCCGTCCTTGGCGCCGCCGACCTTGTCGACCGCCTTGAGATAGTGAATGACCGAGGCATAGACGCCAGCCTGCATGTCGTTCGGATAGGCCTTTGAGGGAATGCGCTCGGCGAAGCGCTTTGCGAAAGCCCGCGTGCCGTCGTTCAGATCCCAGTAGAACGGATTCATGATCTGCGCGCCCTGCGCGAATTTCAGGCCGAGCGCGGGAAGCCCATTCATGCCCAGGATCAATCCGACCAGCTTGTGGTCCTTGGTCAGCCCGAACTCGGCGGCCTGCTTCATCGATGTGATGGTGTCGTCACCGGCATTGGCGAAGCCGACGACGTTCGCGCCCGAAGCCTGGGCCTGCAGCAGGAAAGAGGCGTAATCGGCCGTTCCCAGCGGATGCCGCACGCTGCCGAGCACCTCGCCGCCGGACGCCTTCACGGCCTCCGCAGCCTGCTTTTCCAGATCATGA
The DNA here is from genome assembly GCF_036247965.1 of Bradyrhizobium sp. TM233. Lineage (NCBI taxonomy): Bacteria > Pseudomonadati > Pseudomonadota > Alphaproteobacteria > Hyphomicrobiales > Nitrobacteraceae > Bradyrhizobium > Bradyrhizobium sp. TM233. The sequence goes on from NZ_BTIG01000002.1 coordinate 97,103, forward strand.
CCGAAGGCGTAGTCGGCGGTGATGAAGAACCATTTCTTGCCGCCCTGCCGCACGATCGCCTTGCCGAGACCGCGTCCGTAGGCATAGGTGTCGTAGGTCCAGTGCACGGTGTTCGGCGTGCACTTCTCGCCGGTCAGCAGCACTGTTCCGGCGCCCGACCCGACGAAGACCTTGTTCTTCTCGGCGCTCATGCCGGCCACCGCAAGCGCGATCGACGAGTTCGGAAGGTCGAAGATCGCATCGACGCTGTCGTTCTCGTACCAGCGCCGCGCGATGCCGATCCCGATGTCGGTCTTGTTCTGGTGGTCGGCCGCGACGACCTCGACCGGCTTGCCGGCGGCCTTTCCGCCAAAATCCTCGACGGCCATTTTGGCGGCGACGACCGAGCCGATGCCCTGGTAGCTCGCGAACGGACCGGACTGGTCATTCAGGACGCCGATCTTCACAACGTCCTGGGCGAACGTCGGCGCCGTGGCCAGCGTTGCGGCCAAAATGCATAATTTGTGCAGGAATTTGCTGTTCATTGTGTCCCTCCCATAGGCGGTCTTGGTGCCGCTGAATAATAGTTATATTTTATAGCTATTTTTGAGAGTGTCAATTCGGCCGGCCCTTTGGATTGAGAATCATGAGCCCGAAGCCTCTAAGACCCGGAGCCAAATCCGCTCCGCAAAAGTCCGCTCAGCAGACGGAGAAATCGCTGGACCTGCGCGCGCTCCAGCGCACGCCCGGCTTCATGCTGCGCCTGGCGCAGCTGAAGTTCTTCGAAGGCTTCTACGAGGAGTTCGCCGCTTTGGGCCTGACGCCCGCGACCTATGCGATCTTCGCCGTCATTCGCGACAATCCGGGCGTTCCGCCGAGCGGCCTCGCCAGCCTGCTCCGGCTCCGGCTGCCGAACCTGATCAAGATCCTGAACGAGCTGGAATCATCCGGCTTCATCAAGCGCAACCGCTCGAAGTCCGATCGCCGCGCCGTCGAGCTCATGCTGACGCCGAAGGGCGCAAAGCTCATTGCGGAGGGAGCAAGGCTGACGGAGCCCTATAATCGGAAGATGCTGGCACCGCTCAGCGAGGCCGAGCAGCGCACGCTGCTCGAATTGCTGAACCGGATGCTGCCGCTTTAGCCGTTCGCGTGCGAGGACCGAGGCCAATCGTCGCAAAGTCCGGTCGCGCCGCCAAACGTGCGCGGGACATCGAGCCCGGGAGGGATGGAGGCGGGTTCCGTGCCCCAAATTCCACCCAATCGGCCGTCACTAAGCCCCCGGAGGGGGCCCTCGCCTCCCGTGGTGGGACTGCTTGGACTGATGATGGATCTGAGGCGGCTAGTCGTGCTGGCAGCGGTTGCGCTGCTCGCCTTGAACCCTGTCATGACCGCGGCGTCCCCGGCCAAGTCGAAGCCGGCAGCGATCCCGGCCGCACCGCCGCCTCCGCCGTTCGAGCCGTTGCCGCCGCCGAACGTCTACCTGTTCCGCGGCGCCATGGGCCCGATCTTCTCGACCGGCATGGACCGGCTCGGCGAGAAGCTGACACAGGCCGGCTTTTCCGCCGATGTCTATGAATTCACCCTCTGCCGGTTCATCGGCAACCGCGTCATCGCCAGCTACAAGGAGAAGGCGGCGCCGATCGTGCTGATCGGGCACTCCATGGGCGGGCTGTGCTCGATCGTCATCTCCGAGATGGCGGCCAAGGAGAGCATCCCGATCAGCCTCGTCATCGCCATCGATCCCGCGCATGCGACAGGCGACGTGCCGCTCAATGTCGAGCGCTTCATCAACATCTTCCTGTCCGACAGCGTGCTCGGCGGCGGCGACGTCGTCGCGGTCCCCGGCTTTCGCGGTCATTATGCGAGCTACGACTTGAAGGAAAACAGCCGCGTCTCGCACATCAACATCGAAAAGTCCGACGACATCCATCGCCAGATCGTCGAGATGGTGACCCAGCTGCCGCGCATTCCGCCGCAGACCCAGGCCGGTGCCGTGCCGCTGCGCTATCTGGTGCCTGCGGATACGCTGGTCGAATTGTGGGATAGCGGCGTGCGGGTGCCGGTGCGGCGCGGCGATACCATGGAGAGCATAGCCGCCGCCAATCGCGTGCCGCTGTGGACGCTCGCGCAGAGCAACTCGCTTGCAGAGAACGCGCAGCTCACGCCCGGACAGACCATCATCGTGCCGCGCCATCTGGCACCGCCGGAGCCGGCCGCAGCGATGGCGACGCCGCCGGCTCCTCCGGCGGGGCGGAGGTAGTTAATTCACACCTGTCATGCCCGGGCTTGTCCCGGGCATCCGAGGGGCGATCACACGTTCGAGCCGTTGATCGCGTCGATCACGGCGTCCGTCACTTCCTTCGTCGTCGCCTTGCCGCCGACATCCGGCGTCAGCACGCCGGCCGCGCAGACGCGCTCGACCGCCGCCATCAGCCTTGAAGCGGCGTCCTTCTCACCGAGATGCTCGAGCATCTGCGCGCCGGTCCAGAAGGTCGCGACCGGATTGGCGATGCCCTTGCCGGTGATGTCGAAGGCCGAGCCGTGGATCGGCTCGAACATCGAGGGGAAGCGGCGCTGCGGATCGATGTTGCCGGTCGGCGCCACGCCGAGGCTGCCGGCCAGCGCGCCGGCGAGGTCCGAGAGGATGTCGGCGTGCAGGTTGGTCGCGACGATAGTGTCGAGGCTCCTCGGATGCAGCGTCATGCGCACCGTCATGGCATCGACCAGCATCTTGTCCCAGGTCACGTCGGGGAATTCGGTCGCGACCTCGGCCGCGATCTCGTCCCACATCACCATGCCGTGGCGCTGCGCGTTCGACTTGGTCACGACGGTCAGGAATTTGCGCGGGCGCGACTGTGCGAGCTGGAACGCATAGCGCATGATGCGAGTGACGCCGACGCGGGTGAAGACCGCGACCTCGGTGCCGACCTCCTCCGGCAGGCCCTTGTGGGCGCGGCCGCCCATGCCGGCATATTCGCCTTCCGAATTCTCACGCACGATCACCCAGTCGAGATCGCCGACACCGACATTGCGCAGCGGCGAGGCGACGCCGGGCAAAATCTTGGTCGGCCGCACATTGGCGTATTGGTCAAACCCCTGGCAGATCGGCAGGCGCAGGCCCCACAGCGTGATGTGGTCGGGCACATCGGGCGCGCCGACCGCACCGAAATAGATCGCGTCGAACTTCTTCAGCTCGGCGAGGCCGTCGGCCGGCATCATCACGCCGTGCTTCTTGTAATAATCCGAGCCCCAGTCGAACGTCCTGACGTTGAAGGCGAGATCGCCGCTGCGTTTGGCCAGTGCCTCCAGCACGCGCAGGCCGGCCGAAATCACCTCGGGGCCGATGCCGTCGGCGGGAATGGCTGCGATCGAATGAGTGCGCATGAGAATGCTCCGTGTGAGAGATCGCGCCGGCATAGCTGGCCGTCTGCGTCGTCGGCGAATCTAGACGGGAGTGCAGGGCGAACTCAATTGGCGCTGGTTTATACAAAAAAATGATATAATCCTCGGGAGAGGAGAGGATTTGCGGGATGGAATTGCATCAGTTGCGGTGCTTCGTGGCGGCGGCCGAGCAGCTGCATTTCGGCCGGGCCGCGCAGCAGCTCCAGATGCTGCCTTCCGCGCTCGGCCGCCAGATCAGGCTGCTGGAGGAGGATCTGGGCACGCGGCTGTTCGCGCGCACGACGCGTGCAGTGTCGCTCACCGAGGACGGCGCGACGCTGCTGCGCGATGCCCGCTCCATCCTCGCCAAGGTCGAGGCGGTCGAGAGCAATCTGCGCAACCGCTCCCGGGCGGGGACTGCGCGGCGGCTCCGGATCGGCGCCATCGACAGCGCAGCCGCCGGGTTGCTGCCGCCGCTCCTGCGCGACTTCCGCGCCAGGCATCCTGACATCGCGTTGCAGCTGCTCGAGGACAAGACCATCCGGTTGCTGCCGAAGATCCTCACCGGCGCGCTGGATCTCGCCTTCGTTCGCCGGCCCGATCGTGCGGACAAGCGGCTCGAATTCCGCGATCTGCTCCAGGAGACCGCGATCGTGGCGTTCCCGCAGCGGCACGCGCTGGCCGCGCGCAAGTCGATCACGCTGGCCGACATCGCCGACGAGGCGATGCTGGTACCGGACCGCCGCTCGCGGCCGCACAGCCATGATCTCACGATCAAGCTGTTCGAGCAGGCAGGCCTGACGCCGCGTATCGTGCAGGTCGCCGACGAGAAGCAGACCATCATCAACCTGGTGGCCACGAGGCTCGGGGTTGCGATCGTGCCGCGCTGGACGGCGCGCATGGCGGTCACGGGCGTGCGCTTCGTGCCGCTGCGGCCAAGGCAGAGCGGGCCGGTCGGCCGGCTGCCGCTCGCCGCCGCGTGGTTGCGCGGCTCGCGCGATCCGGCCCGCGATGCCATGCTGGCGGTGCTCGAGGCGCGCCTGCGCAGCTATGCGCGGGAGGCGTGAGGGGCTATGACGGAAGCTCGGACCAGAGGTGAGTGCGATGACTGAACAGAGAGCTTCGAGCGAGTGGCGGGTCGCCATTGCCGGTCTGGGCTCGATCGGCACGAAGATCGCGACCGCGCTCGATCAGGGCATCGAGGGGCTGGCGCTGTCGGCCGTGGCCGTGCGCGATCCCGCCAAGCATCAGGCCTTCATCGGCGGTCTGCGTCATTCGCCGAAGATCCTGCCGATCGATCAGCTCGGCGAGGTCGCCGACATCGTGGTCGAGTGCGCACCGAGCAGCCAGTTGCGCGCGATCGTCGAGCCCGCTGTGAAGCGCGGCAAGGCCGCGGTCGTGGTCAGCGTCGGTGGATTGCTCGACAATTTCGATCTCGTCGATCTCGCGCGTGCCAATGGCGGCCGCATCATCGTGCCGACCGGCGCGCTGATCGGGCTCGACGCCGTCAACGCCGCCGCAATCGGCAGCATCCAATCCGTGAAGATGGTGACGCGCAAGCCGATCGACGGGCTGAAGGGCGCGCCGTTCATCGTTCAGAACAACATCGACATCGACAATCTGCGCGAGCCGCTCAAACTGTTCGAGGGCAGCGCGCGCGAAGCGGCGAAGGGCTTTCCGGCGAACGTCAACGTCGCCGTTGCGCTGTCGCTGGCGGGAATAGGGCCCGATCGCACCCAGATCCAGGTTTGGGCCGACCCGACCGTGACGCGCAACGTTCACCGCATCGAGGTCGAGGCGGATTCGGCGCGGTTCTCGATGGGCATCGAGAACATCCCGTCCGAAAATCCAAAGACCGGCCTGATCACCGCGCTGTCGGTGATCGCGCTGCTGAAGAAGCAGCGCGCCACGCTGTGTGTGGGGACGTGATCCTTCACGCGCCCGTGACGCGCCAGATCACGTTGCCGACGTCGTCGGCCATCAGCAGCGACTTCTTGTCGGGGCCGATCGCGACGCCGACCGGGCGGCCGTAGGATTCCTTCTCGTCTGGGGACAGGAAGCCCGACAGGATGTCGCGACCGGGGCCGGACGGCTTGCCGTTCTCGAACGGGATGAACACCAGCTTGTAACCGGACAGCGTGCTGCGATTCCACGAGCCGTGCTGGCCGATGACCATGCCGTCGGGGAAGCCCGGCAGCGTGCCCGCGGGCATCCAGCACAGGCCGAGCGAGGCGGTGTGGCCGCCGAGCGCGTAGTCCGGTTGAAGCGCCTTGGCGACCATCGCCGGATCCTGCGGCACGCGGTCGTCCACCGTCTTGCCCCAATAGCAATAGGGCCAGCCGTAGAAGCCGCCGTCGCGCACCGAGGTGAGATAGTCCGGCGGCGTCTCGTCGCCGAGGCCGTCGCGCTCGTTGACGACGGTCCAGAGCACACCCGTATTTGGCTCCCACGCAAGACCGACTGGATTGCGCAGGCCGGCGCCGAAAATGCGATGCGTGCCGGCGGCGAGATCGAGCTCGTAGACCGCGGCGCGGCCTTCCTCGACCTCCATGCCCATCTCGGCGATGTTGCTGAGCGAGCCGACGCCGGCATAGAGCTTGTTGCCGTCGGGGCTTGCGAGCAGGCTGCGGGTCCAGTGGCCGCTTGGCTTGAACGTCGTGAGCCGCTTGCCCGGCGCGGTGATGCGGTCGGCATTGGCGGCGTATGGGAAAGCCATCACGCCGTCGGTATTGCCGACGTAAAAAGTGTCGCCGACCAGCGCCATGCCGAACGGCTGGCTGAGGTTTTCCATGAAGGCGCCGCGGTGTTCGGCGACGCCGTCGCCGTCCTTGTCGCGCAGCAGCGTGATGCGGTCGGCGGACACGCCGAGCGCCGCGGCGCGCCGCATCGTCGCCTGCATCGCATAGTGAAACACGCTGCGCGGCGCGCCGGCGATCTGCGTGGCCTCCGCAATCAGCACGTCACCGTTCGGCAGCACCTCGATCCAGCGCGGATGGTCGAGCCCGGTTGCGAACGCATTGACCTTGAGCCCGGGCGCCACGGTCGGCTTCTGGCCCTCGCTCCAGCCGCGCGCGGACGGCATCTTCAAGGTCGGGATCGCGCCTTGCGGCTTGGCTTCGGGGATCGCCGGCGTTTGGCCCCAGGCCGGCGCAGGTGTGTTGCCCGAGAGCTTCCGCCATTGCAGCGCAATGCCGCCGAGGAGCGCGACGAACTGCGCAAAGATGCTGGAAAAGGTCATGTAAATCCCCTGTTGAACGTGCGGCACAGTCCAACGGATCGCCCAATGCCCCGCGCGGGCTCAGGCCTGATCGCCGATCTCTCCAGATCCACGATGGAATGTCGCCGTGCCTCGTTGCGCGCGCATCCAACGTGCTGGCGGTAAAAAGGTCAACGCCGGGGAACTCGACGGACGTCCATTCCCATGGAATGGCAGCCGACTAAATTTGCATGGAGAGGGGCCGCGGCGGTTCCTGACCCGAGCCTCGAAGGATGGAGGGCTCGGATGCATCGCGGCTGTGCATCCTTCGAGGCTCAGCCAGCGATGCGTTCGCATCGCCGGCTGAGCGCCTCAGGATGACGGGATTAGCCGCAAACGTTACGCGAGAGAGCGATAGGCGAGCTGCTAGCCCTTACCGCGGCGACAGGAACGGGATGATCATCGGCACGCGGCGGCAATAGGCGCCGTAGGCGTCCTCGCCGAGCTCCTTGGACAAAAACACCTCTTCCATTCGGCCCTTCTGCCACATGCCGAGCGAGATCAGGACGGCGCCGAGGATCGTCGTTATGAGGCCGATCGCGATGCCGGTGACGAGCATGCCGAAGATCAACCCGGTGTAGATCGGGTGACGCACGATGCCGTAGGGGCCGGTGTCGATCACACGATGGTCTTCCTTGTGGGTGATGGTGTTGGACCAGAATTTTCCGAGATGCAGCCGGCCCCACCAGGCGAAGGCGATGCCGGCGGCCGAGAGGACCGCGGCGATGATGATGCCGGTGTTGCCGAGCACCCAGAGCGGCTTCCAGCCCAGCAGCTGTGCAATCCAAGGCGTGTACAGGATGCCGCCGACCAGGATCGGGATGCGATAGCGGCCGGACTCCAGCGTCATGACCTGCTTCTTGGTCTGCCCCTGCCAGAACGAGGCGCCGACCCAGCTGGCGAGAAAGGCAAGCCAGATCAGGGCCAGGAGTTCGGTCGGCCAGGCCGTGGTCCAGCCACCCCAGGCCACAGAAAGAAGCTTGCTGAAATCGAAGGACATGAAGGTTCTTTGCGTTGGGCGGCGGCTTCAGCTCGCGCGCGAGGAGAGCGCGTGATGCTTGATGGCGCCGGAGGGCTGCTGGCCGTTGCGGGCGAGCAGATGGGTGATGGTTTCACGCAGCACGGGCTCGATCGGACGCGGCGCGTAGCCGAGCTCGGTGCGCGCCTTGCCGATCGAGAGGTCGCTTGCGGCGAGCGCAATGCGCACGCCCTCGGCGGTGCCGTTGGGTGGCCGCCGCGTGACGCGATCGGCGAGATATTCGAGCATGATGCCCGAGAGCTCGGCGATCTTGCCGGGCACGACGACCGGGAACTGCCGGCGGCCGCTCATCGCCGACATCATCCGCAGGATGTTGCCGAGCGGGACGCAGTCGCCGCCGAGGATGTAGCGCTGGCCGATGCGACCGCGCTCCATGGTCAGCACGAGGCCCATGGCCACGTCGCGGACGTCGACGAGGTTGACCAGGAAGTTGAGATGCGGCTGCACCTTCTTCTGGAGGAAGTACCACAGCATCGCCGTCGGCGGCGTCAGATTATGGTCGGCCGCGCCGATCGGCATGGTCGGCGTGCCGATCACGAGCGGAAAGCCGCTGGCCGCCGCTTTCGCGGCATGATGCTCGGCGAGCGACTTCGAGCGCGTATAGGCACCCGGCATGGCGTCGGCCGGCTGCAGCGTCTCTTCGGCGGCAGCGCCTTTGAGGTCGGAATAGGGGAACAGGATCGATTCCGTCGAGCAGTGCAAAAAGCGCGACACGCCGCGCTTCATTGCGGCCGCGAGCACGATTTCGGTGCCGCGACAGTTGACGTCGTGAAAGTCCTGCTTGTTGGCGACCCACATGCCGGGCAGGCCGGCGAGGTGATAGACCTGATCGACCCCGGCGATTGCAGCATCGACCGCGGCGCCGTCGAGCACCGAGCCGTGGACGTATTCAACATCCGCGTTCGCCGCGGACGGCGCGCGGACATCGAGAACGCGCACCCGCTGCCCACGGGCGCGGAGCGCTTCGACGAGGTGATGTCCGATGAAGCCACTGCCACCGGTAACCAGTACGAGAGCCATGCAGAAGGTTGCTGTTTCGCGTCTAGAGCTATCGGGTTGAAAGGGAATTGGTCGGAAGAGGCGCCAGAATCGCGGCAAGGTCGCGACGGAAGCCCAATGCAATGAATAATTTTGCCATCACGAACATCGGTCCAAGCAAAAGATGCGAAGGAAAAGTGAACAACGAGGCTTCGCGGCCCTCAAAAACCTTGTGGCCGATGGTCTGCGCGGCGAGGCCGAGCACCACCAGCGCGGCGAAAATCGCCCACATCGTCGCGGTGCCGACTTGCGCCGCAACGGCCGTCGCAACCGAAAATAGCACGATCGAGACTGCCAGAATGCCGATCCCGAGCGCCACATCGAGCAGCAGCCAATACATCAGGACCGGCAAGGCCAGGATCACGGCGAGGCTGACATCGAAACCGAACAGCGGAAGCCTGACCAGCGTCAGCGGCATCACGGCGCCGGTGAACAACAGGAGAATGCCGACCACATGCATCGCCGTGTTCCGGGGGTCGCGATGGTACTCGACATAAACGGCAAGTTGGCGCTGGAAATAGCCACCCATTTCGGTCTCATGCAGCACGGGGTCGGGGAAGGGCGAACAGAGGCTATAGCACTGGACCGGGCGGTGCACAAACCGGCGCTTTTGTCGCGTGAAACCGTATTTGTGCGCCCCGGACAGGTTACAAAACGATCGGGACTTCAAAGGGTTCCGTCGGGTGCGAAGCTGCGTTCGCTCAGCGCTTCTTGGCGGGCTTTTTCGCCGCAGGCGCAGGCGCCGCAGCCGGATGCGCAGGCGCCTCCTCTGGCACCTTGGCGTAGGTCAGGATCTGCAACTGGCCGTTGACGGCCGAGGTCGGCTTGGCCCGGTCGAGAAACTGCTCCTCGCCGAGGCCGATCGGATGCAGACGCTTGGTCGAGATCTTGAACGTGTTCACCAGCACGTCGCGGATCGCGTCGGCGCGGCGCTGGCTCAGGATCGCATTGGCCTCGCGCGTCTTCGAGTTCGATTCGACGTGGCCGACGATCAGGAACGTGTAGGGCAGCAGCGAGGAATGAACCAGCGCGTCCGCGATGCGGCCGACGGTCTGGTAGGAGGCCGGCTGGATGATCGGCGTGTCGGCATCGAACTGGATCTGCGCGTTGAAGGCGGGCAGCTTGGCGAGGTCAGGCGCGATCGGCGGCCGGTTCACCGGACCCGGATCGTTCTTGATCCTGGCCTTGGCGCGCTCCATCACCTGCTGCTTCAGCGCGGGAAGGTCGACCTCGGCGGCTTCTTCGAAATGGTTGAGCTTGCCGACGATGTCGTCGCGGGTCGGCGCCGCCGTCTGGGCACCGGCAGCGCCCGCGAGCAAAGCGAGGCCGAGCGCGACCGCAGTTCCGGCAATGAAAAGCCTGTTCGCGCGCATCAGCGGTACCCCGCGTCGTCGACGGCTTTCAGGCAGTTGTTGCTGATGCCCTTGGGCGTCGAAACCAGGCAGGGGATCGACTTGCTGGTCTCCTTGGTCGAGCCGCCGCAGACCTTGACGATCTCGCGCTGGCAGGCGTTCGCCACCGTGACGCGCGCGGCGACGCGCTTCTGGATGGCGTCGAACGCGCCGAGATAGTCGCTCTGGCACTGCTGGGACAGCACGTCGCGGTTGCGCGACAGGCACTCCTTCAGGCGGGTCGAATCCGGGTTGACGCCGCGGCAATTGGCGACGATTTCCGCACCGCAACTTTTGGCCAGGAGCCCGATCGAATCGCCAAAGCTCATAGTCTCCGCCGCGCTAAGCGACGGCATCCCCAATGCCAGCAAGATCAGTGCGATGCCCCGGACCATGGCGGCATCTGATACGGGGAAGTTCGGGCGGGTCAAGGGCTGTTCGGGGGAGATCTGTTGAACGCCAGGCGAGTGCGGCGAACAGTCCTCACTCGGCAGCGTGGGCGCGGGTAGGTAGTTCGATCAGGGCGACCATGTATTTCCTGAGGTCGTCAGCGACCTCCGGATCGGCCTTAAGTTCGGTCAACGTCCTTGGCGAGGGAAGCTGGCGGCCGTCCCCAATCAGCTCCTGCGCATAGAGTTCAAGCGCTTCTGGCGCATTCTCCAAGGCTTCGTCGATGTCGTCGCCGCCGGAAATGCAGCCGGGCAGGTCCGGAAACCACACTCCAACGGCATGGTCCGGCCCAGCGTCCTCAATGATGGCAATGTAATGAGCCATATCGACCTCAGTCGGGCTTCCAACCCGCCCCCTTATAGATGGCACGGACCAAGCCCTTTCCCAAGTCCTTCTTAGGATGCGGAACGACGATCGCTTCGCCCGAAGCGGGACTTTTGAATACGTGATGCGAGCCGGTCACACGCACGAGTTTCCAACCCTCTTGCTCCAGGCGCCGAATTATGTCGCGGCTCGCGGTCAGCATGATGTCCTCCAAGAGAATCACCTGACCACAAACTAATCCGGGGTAACTAGTGTTTGGTGAGCGGAGCGGCTTTGCTCACGCCCGCTGCACGAAGCTGTCCACGACCTTCTTCTCGCCGGCCTTGTCGAAGTGGATCGTGAGCTTGTTTCCGTCGATCTTGGTGACGTGGCCGTAGCCGAATTTCTGGTGGAAGACGCGGTCGGAGAGCGAGAAGTCCGAGATCGTGCCGGTGGATTTGGCAACCAACTCGCCCTCGATGGTCATCGGACCGCGGCGGCGCGAGGAGAAGCTGCCGAAGTCGGGGCCTGATGACGAGGACGAGGAGAACGTTGCTGCCTCTTCCTCGAAGCCGCCGCTTCTGCCGCCGCCACCGCCGCCATTGCGGCCGCCGCCCCGGTTGCGGTTGGCCTGGGCGCGCTGCCAGCCCGGCGTCGAATAGGTGGAGCCGAACGCCTCCATGTCGTCGAAGCGTGAGGCGCCGTAGCCGCCGGTGCCGCCCCAGGCCGAGCCGCCCTTGGATTCGGTGATCTCGACATTGGCCGCCGGCAGTTCGTCGAGGAAGCGCGACGGGATCGTGGTCGACCATGTCCCGTGGATCCGGCGGTTGGTGGCGAAATAGATCATGGCGCGGCGGCGGGCGCGGGTCAGGCCGACATGGCCGAGCCGGCGCTCCTCTTCGAGGCCGGCGCGGCCCTGTTCGTCCAGCGTGCGCTGGCTCGGGAACAGGCCTTCCTCCCAGCCGGGCAGGAACACGTTGTCGAATTCGAGCCCCTTGGCCGAATGCAGCGTCATCAGCGACACCGCGTCCTCATCGGCGCCGCTGTCGCGGTCCATCACCAGCGAGATGTGCTCGAGGAATCCTTGCAGGTTCTCGAACTCCTCCATCGAGCGCACCAGCTCTTTCAAATTCTCCAGCCGGCCTGCGGCGTCCGCCGAACGGTCCTTCTGCCACATCTCGGTATAGCCGCTCTCGTCGAGCACGATCTGGGCGAGGTCGGTGTGCGCGGTGACCTCGCGCTGGGCGCGCCAGCGGTCGAACTGGGCGACGACCTCGCGAAGCGAGCCGCGCGCCTTCGGCTTCAGCTCGTCGGTCTCGACTACGGCGCGCGCCGCTTCGAACAAGGGAATGCGGCGCTTGCGGGCGTGGTCGTGCAGCATCTGCACGGTGGCGTCGCCGAGTCCTCGTTTGGGCACATTGACGATACGCTCGAAGGCGAGGTCGTCGGCCGGCGAGTTGATGACGCGCAAGTACGCCAGCGCATCGCGGATTTCGGCGCGCTCGTAGAAGCGAGGGCCGCCGATGACGCGGTAGGGCAGGCCGAGCGTGACGAAGCGGTCTTCGAACTCGCGCATCTGATAGGAGGCGCGCACCAGGATCGCGATCTCGTTGAGCTTCTCGCCCTTGCGCTGGATCTGCTCGATCTCCTCGCCGATGCCGCGGGCTTCCTCTTCCGAATCCCACGAGCCCGTCACCGTGACCTTCTCGCCGTCCTGGTCCTCGGTGCGCAGCGTCTTGCCGAGCCGGCCTTCATTGTGCGCGATCAGGTGCGAGGCGGCGGCGAGGATGTGGCCGGTCGAGCGATAGTTGCGCTCGAGGCGGATGACCTTGGCGCCGGGGAAATCGTGGTCGAAGCGCAGGATGTTGTCGACCTCGGCACCGCGCCAGCCATAGATCGACTGGTCGTCGTCGCCGACGCAGCAGATGTTCTTGGTGGGGGGCGTCTGCTCCCTCGCCCCGCTTGCGGGGAGAGGGTCGGGGTGAGGGGGAGTCTCCACGAGCGCGGTGCTCGGAGAGTCCCCCTCACCCGCCGCGCTTTGCGCGTCGGCCTCTCCCCGCAAGCGGGGAGAGGCGAAGGACGGGGACGACGGCGCCTGCGACAGCAGCCGCAGCCACAGATATTGAGCGACGTTCGTGTCCTGATACTCGTCCACCAGGATGAATTTGAAACGCTGCTGGTACTGCCGCAGAATATCCGGATGCTCGCGGAAGATGCGGATATCTTCCAAAAGCAGATCGCCGAAATCCGCCGCGTTCAAAATCTTCAGCCGCTCCTGATAGCTCGCATAGAGCTTGCCGCCCTTGCCGTTGCCGAACATGGCGGCTTCGCCTGACGGCACCTGCGACGGCATCAGGCCGCGGTTCTTCCAGCCGTCGATCAGGCCGGCGAGCATGCGTGCTGGCCAGCGCTTGTCGTCGATGTTCTCGGCCTGCAGCAGCTGCTTCAGCAGCCGCACCTGGTCGTCGGTGTCGAGCACGGTGAAGTTGGACTTGAGCTGCGCCAGCTCGGCATGGGTGCGCAGGATGCGGCCGCCGATGGAGTGGAAGGTGCCGAGCCACGGCATGCCCTCGACGGCATGGCCGAGCATCTGGCCGAGCCGGTGCTTCATCTCGCGCGCGGCCTTGTTGGTGAAGGTCACCGACAGGATCTCGGCGGGGCGGGCGCGGCCCTGGCTCAGGATATGGGCGATCCGCGTCGTCAGCACGCGCGTCTTGCCGGTGCCGGCGCCGGCCAGCACCAGGACCGGGCCGTCCAGCGTCTCCACGGCCTCGCGCTGCTCCGGATTGAGCCCGGACAGATATTTCGGGCCCACCGAGGCGCGCGCACGCGCGGCGATGCCGCCGGCTGCGGGCTGGTGATCGGGGACGTTCTGGGACGTGATCTTGCTCGGCTCGGTCATGCGAATCATAGGCCCCACGATGGCACCGGGGGGTGGCGGAAGGGAGCCTTCTAACAGGGATTGGTGTCTATATGGGGCGGCGGAATGAGGTTTTCCACGTGCGCGGCAGGCCAATTTGTTCCTGCGGGCCTTTCGAATTTCCACCCTGCGCGGATCGGAACCATCGTTCCCGCCTCGAGATTGTCTGGGCAGGTGGCGCGGCCAGCCGCGCCAAACGCAGACAGACATCAAGACGAGGGTTTTACCATGCTTGGCTGGGTTGTGACGTTTCTGGTTATCGCATTGATCGCCGGCATCCTGGGCTTCGGCGGCATCGCCGGCGCCTCGATCGAGATCGCCAAGATCATCTTCTTCATCGCGGTCGTTCTGTTCCTGGTCTCGGCCGTGGTCGGCCTGGCCCGCGGTCGCAACAGGATCTAGTGCGCCGGATCACGCGCTACCGCTTCGAGGGCATCGCCACGTTGCGGCCGATGCCCTCGGGGCGCGCCACCGCGCTGTGGGCCTTTGTGACCGCAGCGATGCGCTCGCTTATATCCGGCGGAAAAGGCGCAACCTTGCGCGAGTTCATGTCCATATGAAGCGACATGTTCTCGGAAGTCGCCGACAGCCAGCCTTCGCTTGCGTGCCGCATCTCCTCGAACGTGTGCAGCCGCTTGTCGTCGGCCTCCAGCAGCCAGACCAAGATCTGCACGGGATCGCCGAGGTGGATTTCGCGCAAGTAACGCACGTGGCATTCGGCGGTGAAGGTCGAGCCGTGGCGTTCCTTCATGTAAGCCGGCCCGATGCCGAGCTCGGCCCAGAGCTGGTCGATCGCGCGGTCGAACATCACGTTGTAATAGGCCATGTTGAGATGGCCGTTATAATCGATCCATTGCGGCTCGATCTGCATGATCGAGGCGCGGAATGGCTGTGCTTGGGGCGCTGAGGCGGCAGTCTCCGGCATGTTTCCTTCCAGCTATGCGTCCGGTCGCTTGACTTGACCGGTTTTATGTCCTTTGCCACGGTTCTTCTGTCGGGAGGAATTCCGTGGGTACGACCATCACCAATAATCCGCCGCGGCCGGAGCCGAAAGCCCTCGCGAGCGCACTGGAGCAGCTTGCCGCACGCTTCGGCAACCGCCTCATCACATCACAGGCCGTGCGCGAGCAGCACGGCCATACCACCACCTGGATCCCCAACCAGCCGCCGGATGGCGTGGTAATGGCGCAGGAGACCGCCGACATCCAGGACGTGGTGAGGATCTGCGCCAAGAACCGCGTCCCCGTCATTCCCTTCGGCACCGGCACCTCGCTCGAGGGCCAGGTCAACGCGCCCGCCGGCGGTATCTCGATCGACCTGCGCGACATGAACAAGGTGCTCGCGGTGCACGCCGAGGACCTCGACTGCGTGATCCAGCCCGGCGTGACCCGCAAGGCGCTCAACGAGCATCTGCGCGACCAGGGCCTGTTCTTCCCGATCGATCCCGGCGCGGATGCCTCGCTCGGCGGCATGGCCTCGACCCGTGCCTCCGGCACCAATGCGGTGCGCTACGGCACCATGCGCGACAGCGTGCTGGCGCTGAAGGTGGTGCGCGGCGACGGCGAGATCATCACCACCGGCACGCGCGCCAAGAAATCATCCGCCGGCTACGACCTGACCCATCTGTTCGTCGGCGCCGAAGGTACGCTCGGCATCATCTCGGAGTTGACCATCCGTCTGCGCGGCATCCCCGACACGATCGCGGCCGGTGCGGTGTCGTTCGAGAGCGTGCACGGGGCCTGTCAGGCCGTGATCCTGGCGATCCAGACCGGCATTCCCGTGGCGCGCATCGAGCTGCTCAACGCCGCGCAGGTGAAAGCCTGCAACGCCTATTCGAAGTTGACGCTGCCGGAGACGCCGCTGCTCCTGATGGAATTCCACGGCAGCGAGATCGAGGTCGCCGAGCAGTCCAAGGCCTTCGGCGAGATCGCGAAGGATTGCGGCGGCGGCGATTTCTCCTGGACCACGAAGCCCGAGGATCGCACGAAGCTGTGGCAGGCGCGGCACGACGCCTATTGGTCGGTGAAGGCGCTGCGGCCCGGCGACAGCATCGGCGTGGTCGCAACCGACGTCTGCGTGCCGATCTCGCGGCTGGCCGATTGCGTCAGTGAAACCGAAGAGGATCTCAAGCGCCTCAATCTGTTGTCGCCGATCGTCGGCCATGTCGGCGACGGCAATTTCCATTGCTCGCTGGTCTGCGACACCAACGACGCGGCGGAGATGGCGCGCGGCGAAGAGTTCATGCATCGCCTGGTCGAGCGCGCGCAGGCGATGGACGGCACTTGCACCGGCGAGCACGGCATCGGCCAGGGCAAGCAGAAATACCTCAAGGCGGAACTCGGCCCCGAGGCGCTCGATGCGATGCGGGCGCTGAAAAAGGCGCTCGATCCGCTCAACATCTTCAACCCCGGCAAGATCGTGCCGGAGGCGTAGGCCTTCGGCACCACAAGCCGCCGCAGGGCCGATGCCGTCCCCCGGTCGGGGGCGGGAACTTTCGGCAATCCTATCGGTTCCAATTCCCGCCAAGTTCCGATGCCTCAATGGTGCGGCTCTGCGGGAGGATGCGATGGTGCGACCGGTCATTGGAATTGCCGCGATGGCGCTTGCCTGCATGCTGGCGGGCGCGGCTCTGGCGAAGGGCGGACATGGCGGTGGCCATGGAGGCGGGCACGGCGGTGGCCATCACGGCGGCGGACATTTCCGTGGCCACGGCGGTGGACATGGGCATGCCGGCGGGCATCATCGCGGCATGCGGTTCACGTCCGGGGTCCGACGCGGCGGGCCCAACTTCGGCCAGATCCGCAATGCTGCGATCCGCCCCGCGAGCTTCCGCAATGCCCTGAACACCAGCGCATTCCGGAATGGCCGGCTGATCAGCAATCCGGCAGCGCGTACACAGATCGTGGCAGCGGCCGCGTTGGCCGGCTGGAGCGGCGCAAGCAGCGGATGGTGGCAGCATGCGGGCGGCGGCTATGGCTGGGTCGGGCCGCTGTTCTGGCCGTTCGCCTATAACGACCTTTACGACTACACGATCTGGGGCGACGGGCTCGGCTTCTGGGGTTACGGTTACCCCGACATCTATGCAGGCATTTTCGGCCCCTATGGCTATGATCGCCTGTCGGCCTATCTGCCGCAGCAACCGCAGGGACGACGACGGGCGCGTAACGCACCGCTCGATCAGCTCTGCGGCAGTGACCGGCGTGCCATCGCCGGACTACCGATCGATCAGATCGCATCCGCGGTGCAGCCGACAGATGCGCAGGGCGCCGCTCTCGATGCGCTCGGCAATGCCTCAGTCGACGCGGCAGCGCTGATCCGCACATCCTGTCCGACGCAGGCCGCAGCGACGGCGCCCGGCCGGCTCGCAACGATGCAGCAGCGCATCGAGGCGATGCAGAAGGCTGTCGAGCTGGTCCAGCCCGCGCTCGACCAATTCTATGGCTCGCTGAACGACGAGCAGAAGGCGCGCTTCAATGCGCTGGCCGAGGATCAGCGTCGTGCGACGGCATCGAACAATGCGAGGGAAGCGTCGGTGCAGTCTTGCAATGTGACCGCCGCGTTCGATTGGCCCGGTGCTGCGATCGATGAGAGGCTTCGTCCGAGCGACACCCAGCGCGCGGCGCTCCAGGTGCTCCAGGATACCAGCGCCAAGGTCAGCGCATCGCTCAAGGCGGGCTGCGAGCCCAATGACATGATGACACCGCCGGCACGCATGGCCACAATCCGCAAACGGCTCGATGCGATGCTGGACGGGATCAAGTCGGTGCGCGCGGCGCTCGATGATTTCTACGCCACGCTCAACGACGAGCAGAAGGCGCAGTTCGAGGCGATCGGGCCGCGCCGCACGTCCTGAACGGTGCAAGCCAATAAAGGCCACGGGTGGGGGCAATGAAGTGGTTCGCAAGGCGGCAGCCGGCCGACATCTGGGATGAGCCGATCCAGGGACCGATCGGCGATATCGACGCGGCGGAGCGCATTCGTAACATCTGCGAGGCTGCGAGAGCGGGCGCGGAGGCTGTCGGAGGCTCCGCACAGGCTGATAAGCGCGAACGTGAGCGCTTTGAACGTGCAGCCCGCGTCGCGATGGAAATTGCGATGAAGATCGCAGACGATCTGATGCGCGACGATGCGGTCCGCCGCATCGTCGACCTCTGCGTGAAGGCAAATGATATCAAGACGGCGCAGATCCTGTTTCGCGCGATCCAGGCGGGCTGGATCCGGGAGGCCGTCCAACACGACTATCCGGCGCTGGCGCAGTAGATCCGGCTCGCGCGTCGGGCGCGAGCCGGATCAATGTCTATGCTGGACAGTCTCAGTATCTGCGGTAGTCGCCGCGATAATGGTCGCCGCCGCCGCGGCCGCCCATTCCAATGCCGATCCCGATACCGACGCCGATGCCCTGCATGACAGCGGCTGGCGGCGGCCCCGGGGGCGGGGCGCGCTCGTAGACCACTTCGTCCGGAGGCGGTCGGCGCTTCGGCGGCGTCTCGACCACCTTGCGCTTGGGCGGTGTGTCGTCGATGCGCTTCTTGATCACGGGCGCGACGCTCGGATTGACGGGCGTTGCCGGACTCGACGGGGTCGAGCATGGGCAGGTCGGGGCCATCGCGACGGCAACCGGGGCAGGGCTCGCAGCGGCGGCGACAGGCAGGCCGTAATTTCGGTTCTGCACGCGAAGCAACAGCCTGCGTGCGGTTGCCGCGAGGTCGCTGTTGTCCCAGTTCGCAAGATAAGCCTCGAACGAGGCGCGGGTGTTGATCGCGGTAGCGCGCTCCCAGGCCAGCATCTGCCGTCGCCGCTCCAGCACGGTGCGCACGCGCGGTGTACGGGTGTCCTGTGCGTACAGCTCGATATAGGCCTGATACGCCGGCACCGTGTCGTCGGTGATGACGAGTTCATAGGCGACCATGGCCGGCTTGCCCTGCAAGTCCCGGCGCCAATCCTCGACGCTGCGCGTGCCGCTGGCGAGCGCCATCGAGGACGCGCCCGGCATGGCCGGCTGGCTGCCGCTGCTCTCGCCGAAGAACTTGAAGTCGGTCGTCAGCGAGGAGCTTTCCCAGGGGATCTGCCGTCCGTCGGTCGATTGCGCGACGGCGACGCGGATGCGCTTGAACACTTCCTCGATCGGCAGATTGGGCTGCTTGGCAACGGTCAGCGCTGCCGTGGTGTAGGGGCTGTCGATGCCACTGCCGTCCTCGGCCTCGGCGCCGGGCGAGGTTGAATAGGAGATGAAGGAGCCCGGCGCGCCGGCCTTGGTGTCGACGATCGCAAGCCCGTGGCCGGCGCCGCTGAGCGCCGGGAATGGATTGTTGCGGCAGGCATCGAGCATGAAGATGCGCGCCCGCGTCGGCAGCGCGCCGAGCGTGTTGAGCATGTCGTTCAGCCGCACGCCCTGGAGCGGAATGTCGGCCTCGCGCTTGGGATCGAGATCGACCGGCACCAGATAATTCTCGCCGTCGATCTGCAGGCCATGGCCGGCATAAAACACCAATGCCACCGTGTCGGCGCCGCTGGCGCTGACCTTGCCGGCGAAATCCGAGATCGCCGCGCGCATCTCGTTCTGCGCCAGGTTGGCGGCCGTGGTGACGGTGAAGCCGGCATTGCCGAGCAGCTCCGTCATGCCCTTGGCGTCGTTGGCGGCGTTGGGCAGCTCGGGCACGGTGCGATAGGCGGATTGGCCGATCACCAGCGCGAGCCGCGCTTCGGCCGCGGCCACCGTCGGTGTCATCAACTGTGCGAGCGCAAGAAAACCGGACGCAAGAAGCAAATTGGGAAAGGCTGGACGGCGCATGATGTCACCTCCATCGGCAATACGCGCGATGATGTCACTTTTTCTAGGTCGGTGCCATGACACTGTCTGTGCGCTAGCTCACGCTGGGCGTGCGACAAATCGGGCAGGATGTCTGCCTGGCCGGCGCGGCAGGCCGTGCGGCGTCACGGCAGTCCGCGGTCCCAGGGCGGGTCAGGCGCAAAGCACGCGGCGAGAAAGTCGATGAAGGCGCGTACCTTGGCCGGTGGCCGGCGGTCGGGCAGGTAGACCGCGTGCACCGCCGAGGTCTGGATTTCCGGCTGGTCGAGCGGGAGCGCGACGAGCGCGCCCGAGCGGAGATCGTCGGCGATGATGAAGGTGGGTTGTCGCGAGAGGCCAAGGCCGGCCAGCGTCGCCGCGCGTAGCGCATCGCCGTTGTTGGCACGCAAGGTGCCGCTGACCTGGACGCGGATTTCGCCCTCTGCGCCGAACAGCCATTCCGCCGCGCTCGCCTGCTGCGAGAGCGTGTACCCAAGGCAATTGTGCCCGGCGAGATCGGCGACGGTGCGCGGCGTGCCGTGCCTGGCAAGATATGAAGGTGTGGCGCAGACCACGAGGCGGTTCGGCGCGAGCTTTCGCGCCACCATGCTGGAGTCGCGCAAGCTGCCGATGCGGATCGCGAGGTCCCAGCCTTCCTCGGCAAGGTCGACGAGGCGGTCGTTGAGGCCGAGTTCGACCGTGACCTCGGGATGGCGTTCGCAGAACTCCGCGATCAGCGGCGCGATCTGCCTGGTGCCGAACACGACGGGCACGTTGACCCGCAGCAGTCCGCGCGGCTCGATGCGCTCGCGCGCAACCGCGGCATCGGCGGCCTCCATGTCCGCGAGGATGCGCTCGGAGGATTCGAGATAGCTCCGTCCGGCCTCGGTGATGGAGAGCCGCCGCGTGGTGCGGTGGAACAGTTTCGTGCCGAGCCGCGCCTCGAGCGAGGCGACATGCTTGGTCACCATGGTCTGCGACAGGCCCATGGCCCGGGCCGCGCCGGACAGGCTGCCGCTCGCGGCGACCTTGGCGAAGACCTCCAGGCTGGTCAGGCGGTCGAGCAAATAACCTCACTCTGCAGGTGTGAAGTGTATTTCGATAATAGCGGATTATCGTTGGAATGAGAATAGATCATGTTGCGGCCAAAGGAGACACCCCATGATCGATTCCCGTACCGCCCCGTACGCCGCACTGGTGCTGCGCGTGACCTTGGGCGCGCTGTTCCTGGCCCATGCCGGCCTCAAGCTGTTCGTGTTCACGCCCGCCGGCACCGCAAAATTCTTCGGCAGCCTCGGCTTTCCGCCCGAGCTCGCTTACCTCATCATCACCGTCGAGGTGCTGAGCGGCGTCGCGCTGATCCTCGGCCTCTGGGCCCGCTATGCCGCGCTCGCCGGCATTCCGATCCTGCTCGGCGCGATCTTCACGGTGCACGGCGCCGCCGGTTTCTTCTTCACCAATCCGAAGGGCGGCTGGGAATACCCCGCCTTCTGGGCAATCGCGCTGGTCGCGCAGGCCCTGCTCGGCGACGGCGCCTACGCGCTGCGTCCCTCGCGTGATGTCGCGGCGGCGGGCGGCCAGCTCAGCGTCGCGCATTCGCGCTGACGTCACGGCATTCGCTCCAACCTGAAAGCCGCGGGATCATGATCCCGCGGCTTTCATTCGTCTGCTTCGTACCAGGCCGATCAATCTACGTTCGGTATTGATCCATACCTGAATTGGATCGATCCGCGTCCATCTTGCCTGGCGGGTCTTTCGTTCGCCGGACCATCGCGCGGCATTCGTCGAAAACATCGGCAAACACAGGCATTCCACTGCGTGTTCGCCGGAATGCTTGTTCCTCCCGCGTCCGCTTCCTCACCGGCCGCAACCCTTGCCCGCGCCGTCGCTTTGGCCATACAGTCGTTGCAACGGGCTGCGGCAACGACCGCGGTCGCGAAAAAGAATAATCGGGGAGAGACCGCACCATGACCATCGTGCCCGTGAACCGTCGCGCGTTCATCAAGTCATCGGCGGCGGTCACCGCCGGCCTCGTGCTCTCCCCCGCCATCATCGGTCGTGCCGAGGCCGCGACGCTGAAGCTGAAATGCTCCTCCTCGCTGCCGAACGATCCCAAATACGCCAACGGCCGCGTCTACTACGACAACCTCGTCAAGAATTTGAAGGGCAACGGGCTCGGCGAGCAGATCGAGGTCGCGTTCTTCCCCGACAACCAGCTCGGCCAGGAGATCGATGTCATCAACTCGGTGAAGCTCGGCGTCATCGATCTCATGGTGTCGGGCTCCTCGATCTCGGCCAATCTCGTGCCTCTGGTCGGCACCTACGATCTCGGCTTTCTGTTCTCGAGCTTCCCGCAGCAGACCAAGGCGTTCGATGCCGGCGCCGCCAAGCCGATCGAGGACGCCCTGCTCAAGGGCGGCAACATCCGCATCATCGCCTGGGCCTATAATTTCGGCTCGCGCAGCGTCTTTGCCAAGAAGCCGGTGAAGACACCGGAAGATCTCGCCGGCCTCAAGATCCGCACCCTGCCGAATCCCGTCATCACCGAATGCCTGCGCCTGATGGGCGCCGCCGCGACGCCGCTGGCGTTCGGCGAGATCTACACGGCGTTGCAGGCCGGCGTGCTCGATGGCCTGGAGCACGATCCGCCGACGATCCTTGCCAGCAAGTTCTTCGAAACGGCGAAATTCTACGCGCTGACGCAGCACAATTTCTCGCCGCTTGCGATCTACTTCAGCGACATGACCTACAACCGCATGGACCCGAAGCTGCGCGAGGGTTTCCTCGATGCCGCGAAGAAGGCCGCGGCCGACACGCGTGCCCATGGGCTTGCGGTCGAGAAGGAGGCGCTGGCGGCGTTGACCGAGAAGGGCGTGACGGTTGCCGAATGCGACCGCGAGGCGTTCAGGAAGCGCGTCGCGCCGCAGACCGAGAATTTCATCAAGGCGCGGCCGGAATCCAAGGCCGTCATCGACATCATCCGCGCAACGCAAGCCTGAGATGACGATCACAGCCGCCGTGCCGCTCCCGGGCGGCCGCCACGGGAGCATCACCCTGCTGCTTCGCCTCAGCGATGCGATCGCGGCCGTCCTGCTCGCCGCCGATCTCGTGGTGGTCTGTGCGTCCGTGCTGTTGCGCTTCTTCTTCAACGCGCCGGTCGAATGGTCCGACGACGTCGCGCGCGGATTGATGGTCGGCTCGGCCTTCTTCGGTGCCGCGAGCGCGCTCGCGCGCGGCGAGAATGTCGGCGTGTCGTTCTTCCGCGACCTGTTGCCGGCACGGCTGCGGACGCTGGTCGATGCCGCCGGCGCGCTGCTGGTGGTGCTGATCTCGGGTTACGTCGCCTATAACGCCATCAAGCTGGGCTCATTGACTGCAGGCCAGACCACCGGTTCTGGCCTGCCGCTGGAGCTGACGTTCTATCCGATGGGCGTCGGCGCGCTGTTCATGACGGTGTTCGCGATCGACCATCTCTGCGCGAGGCCGCTTCCCGATATCGTCAGGGGGCTCGTTGCGATCATCGTCGTCACCGGGCTCTATCTCGCCTGGGATTATCTGTCGCCGTCCTCGGTCCCGTCGGCGGGCACCTTGATGCTGATCGGCTTTTTCGTGACGCTGTTCGGCGGATTGCCGATCGGCTTTGCGCTGGCGCTTGCCGCGCTCATCTTCATCTGGGTCGAGGGCGCGCTGCCCGGCGTCATCTTCGCCCAGCAGATGGCGCGCGGCATCGACAATTTCGTGCTGCTTGCGATCCCGTTCTTCATCCTCGTCGGCTATCTCATGGAAGCCAACGGCATGTCGGTGCGCCTGATCGAGCTGTTGCAGCGCGGGGTCGGCCGCATGCGCGGCGGACTAAACGTCGTGATGGTCGCTTCGATGGTGCTGTTCTCGGGCATCTCGGGCTCGAAGATGGCCGATGTCGCCGCGGTCGGCTCGGTGCTGATCCCGGCGGCGCGCCGCTCGAAGCAGAACCCCGGCGGCGCGGTGGCGCTGCTGGCGGCGTCCGCGGTGATGGCGGAGGCCATCCCGCCCTGCATCAACCTGATCATCCTGGGCTTTGTGGCGAACCTGTCGATCGGCGGCTTGTTCGTTGCGGGGCTCTTGCCGTCGGCGCTGATGGCGCTGGTGCTGATTGCGGTCTCCATCATCTTCGGCAAGCGGCCGGACAGGGTCGAGGACGTCGAGCCGCAGATGCCCGTGTCGGGGCTGTGGAGCGGGGCGATCGCCTCGTTCGGCCTGATCTTCATGATCTTCTTCGGCTTCAAGAGCGGCTTTGCCACCGCGACCGAGATCTCTGCCTTCGCGGTGGCCTATGCGCTCGTCGTCGGCAGCGTGGTGTTCCGCGAGCTCAGCTTCAAATCGGCCGCGCACAGTTTCGTGCAGGCGGCGACGCGCGCCGGTCTCGTGCTGTTCATCGTCGCTGCCGCGCAGTCGCTTGCGTTCACGCTGACCTTGCAGCAGGTGCCGCATGCGGTTGGCGATTTCATGCTCGGTTTGTCGAAGACCTCAGGCGTCTGGCTGTTCATCCTGCTCGCGATCGCCGTGCTGATCGTGATGGGCTCGGTGCTGGAGGGCGCCGCCGCGCTGATCATCTTCGGGCCGCTGCTGTTGCCGGTGGCCGTGCAGCTCGGCGTTGATCCCCTGCATTTCGGCGTCGTGCTGGTCATCGCCATGGGCATCGGCCTGTTCGCGCCGCCGCTCGGGCTCGGACTCTACGGCGCCTGCCTGATCGGCAACGTGCCGATCGAGCAGACGGTGAAGCCGATCATGGGTTATCTCGGCCTGTTGTTCCTCTGCCTGCTCGTCATTGCCTTCGTGCCGTGGCTGTCGACCGCGCTGCCGCGGGCATTCGGCTACTGAAGGAGTTTTGTCGTGAAGGTTCTGCTCGCTCACACGCCGGAGATGCGGCGCAATTACTATGGCGATCGCAGCCTGAACGGTTTGCGCGCGGCCGCCGAGGTGATCCTGCATGAGAGCGATGAAACGCTGGACGCGGACGGCCTCGTGCGCGCCGCGAAAGACGCCGACATCGTCGTTGCCGATCGCATGACGGAGGGACGCGGCGAGATCTTTGCACGGCTGCCGCGTCTGCGCGCGTTCGTGCGCTGCGCCGTCGACATCCGCAACGTCGATGTCGAGGCGGCCTCAGAGGCCGGCGTGCTCGTGACCCGCGCCGGCCCCGGCTTCGTTCAGGCCGTCGCCGAGCTCGCGCTCGGCTTCATGGTCGATCTTTCCCGCGGCGTGTCGCGGACGACCGCGGACTACCAGGCCGGCCGCAAGGTCGAGGCGCGGATGGGTCGTCAGCTCGCCGGCAGCAAAATCGGCATCGTCGGTTACGGCAGCATCGGGCGCTATCTCGCCGAGGTGGCAAAAGTGCTGCGCATGGAGGTGCTGGTCGCCGATCCCTTCGCCACCGTCAGCGATGCAGCGATCCGGCAGGTCGGCCTCGACGAGCTTCTCGCTGCGTCCGACTATGTCGTCTGCCTCGCCATCGCCAACGAGCAGACCGAAAACCTGATCGGCGAGGCGGCGCTGGCGCGCATGCAGAAGCATGCCGTCTTCATCAATCTCTCGCGCGGCAATCTGGTCGACGAGGCGGCGCTGGCCAAGGCGTTGCTTGAGAACCGCATCGCCGGCGCGGCGATGGATGTCGGCCGCGCGCCCGACCAGATGCCGACGCCGGAGCTGGCCAGGCTCCCCAACGTCGTCGCCACGCCCCATGTCGGCGGGCTGACGCCGCAGGCGATCGAATACCAGTCGCTGGAAACGGTTCGGCAGGTCGAAGCGATCGTCAGGGGCGAAATTCCCCCGGGCGCGGTCAACGCTGCGCGCTGGACGCGGCGGCCGTGAGCGGCCCTAAAGCCGATCCACCGCCTTGAACGTCCCGTCCTTCTGGATCACCGTCAAAAACACTTTCGGCGGCGTGTCGATCGTGCGCAGGCCGACGGTGACGGTGCTGCCGCTGATATCGAAGTGGCCGACATCGTTGATGGCGCGGAGCAGGTTTGCGCGCGTCGGTTTCGGTCCGGCCTTTTCCAGCGCCGCGGCCGCGAGGCGGCCGGAGAGATAGCCTTCCAGCGACACGAAGTCCGGTGTCAGCGTCGGATCGAACGCCTTCTGCGCCGCCTGGTAGTCGGCGACGAGCTTGAGCGAGCGATCCCAGGGAAACGGCACGACCTGTGAGACGATGACGCCTTCACCGTCGGGACCGAGCTCCCTGGCCAGCGCATTGGCGCCGACGAAGGAGACGTTGACGAAGGTCGGATAGAAGCCGCTGCGGTGCGCGAGCTTGATGAACTCCGCGCAGGGACCATAGGTCCCGACCATCACGATCGCCTCGGGTTCGGCGCGCTTGATCACCCGCCAGGCCGCGGTGACCGCGCGGGTGTTGCGTTCGAAGGTGCCTTCAGCGGCAAGCTCGAGGCCGCGCTTGGCGAGCGCGCGCTTGACGCCGGTCAGACCGTCGCGGCCGAAGGAATCGTCCTGGTAGAAGATGCCGATGCGGGTGAAGTGGCGATCCTCGGTGAGGTGCTTGATCCACGCCTCGGCCTCCGCACCATAGCTCGGGCGGATGTTGACGACGTTGGCAAGCTCGAGGTCGCGCAGGAATTCGGCGCCGCTGAACGGACCGATGAAGGGGACGTTCCTGGCGCTGGTGATCGGAATTGTCGCCATCGCGGTCGGCGTGCCGACCGCGCCGATCAGCGCGAACACCTTGTCGTCCTCGATCAGGTGCAGCGTCTGCGCCACCGAACGGTCGGGGTCGTAGCCGTCGTCGCGGCTGATGAGCTGGAGCTTGCGGCCGTGGACCCCGCCCTCGGCGTTGATCTCTGTGAATGCGGCGACGATGCCTTGCCGCATGCGCTGTCCGAGCGCGGAGGAGGGGCCTTCGAGCGCGGCGGCCTGGCCGAACAGGATCGCATCCTCGCTGACGCCGGCCTCGTCGGCTCTCGCGGCAAGCATGGTCGCGGCGAGGAGCGCGATGGTCAGGACGAGGGATGTCGCCGATCGAAATCGATGCATCGGGAAGGTCTTGCTGAATGAATGGAAGCAGCCTCGTGCAGCATATTCCTGCGAGCCTGAATAGCTCGCTAACCGGCGACGTGGCGGCAGCCCGTAGTACTCCGGGCAAAACCGGCAAGTTGTTTCCACAATGCCGGATCATTCGGACACTTCATTAACTAATTCGCGCGTTGCGGAATGCTCGGGTTCCGAAATTGTGCAGTTCTTAACCGCGGTCTTGTTCCGATAGCGGCGCCGGCACCTCAACCAGAGGTTCGGTTCGTCGCGGACAGGGGGACGGCGGCTTCAAGATGGGCGATCGCGATCAGAACGATCAGGATCGGAGGCGTATGACCGGATGGTGGCGTGCCGCGCCGCTGCTCGGGCTGTATCGCCCTGCGCTCGTCGCGGTCGGCGTCGGTCTTCTGTTCTCGGTTGTCGGCGCGGCCGCCGTGGCGCGGTGGGAAGACCGCGTCAACAGGATCGAGTTCGAGAACGCGGCCGAAACCGAAGCGATCGTCATGCAGAATGGCATGGGCGAATACATCTCCAGGCTCGTCGCGCTGCGCACGCTGTTCGAATCGACCAATGACGAAGTCACCCGCAGCGAGTTCGAGACCTTCAGCGCCCGCCTGTTCGAGCGCCATCCCGGCATGCTGCGCATTGCCTGGCTGCCGCGCGTCAACCGCAAGGAGCGCGCCGAATACGAGACCGCGGCGATCGCGGACGGCGTGTCCGGCTATCGCATCAAATCGCTCCAGAGCGAGGGCTTTGCGACGGCGCCGCAGAGCGACGAGTACTTTCCGGTGTTCTACTCGACCCAGCCGAAGACCTCGTCGGTCTACGGCATGGATTACGCCACCGTTCCGGAGCGCCGCGCGGTGCTGGAGCGCGCGCGCGACAGCGACAAGGTCGCAGCCATTCGCACGCGCCTGTTCGAGCCGAAGGAGGGGGGCCGGCTGCCCGACGTTCTCGTTGCCATTCCCGTCTACGCCAAGGGGACGTCGCGCGAGACGATCGCGGACCGGCGCCGCAATCTGGCCGGCTTCGTGGTCGGCGTCTTCGACCTGCCGCTGCTGATCCAGGCCATTCGCGTCACCACCGGGGCAAGCCCCGCTGTCAGCATGAACGTCTATCCGCCCTTCACGGCGCAGATCGTCAGCCTGGAGCAGATGCTGCCGGATTATTCCTCGGCGGCCACGGCGCCGCAATCGATGCGGGACGTCGCGCGGGCGCTGCACTGGGCAGGCAGCCTCAAGATCGGCGATACCGACTGGCAGGTGCGGGCGGTTCCAACCGCCGGCGGTCCGCTGGAGACGACTTACGATCGCGCCGGCACGGTGCTGATCGTCGGCATGCTGCTGACGCTGTCGCTGTCGACCTATCTCATGCTCGCAAGCCGCAATTCGCGGCGGCTGTCCCTGGCGAACCGGCGGGTGCTCGAGCTCGCCCAGACCGACATCCTGACCGGACTGCCGAACCGCGCCTTCTTCCTCACGCGGCTCGACGAGATGAACAGCCAGCTGAGTGTGCGAGGTCTGCCGTTCTCGATCCTGATGCTCGACCTCGACCGCTTCAAGAACGTCAACGACTCCCTCGGTCACGGTGCCGGCGATGCGCTGCTGCGCCAGGTGGCGCAGCGGCTGAAATCCGCCGTGCGCGCCAACGACGTGCTGGCGCGGCTCGGCGGCGACGAGTTCGCCATCATCCAGGAAACCGGCGCCGATCAGCGCGCCTGCTCGACCGAGCTGGCGGCGCGGATCGCCAAGCTCTTGACCGAACCGTTCCTGCTGCCCGGTCACCGCGTCGAGATCGGCACCAGCATCGGCATCGCCATCGCGCCGGATCACGGCAGCGATCAGGAGCAGCTGCTGAAGAAGGCGGACCTTGCGCTCTACCGTTCGAAATCGGCAGGCCGCAACTGCTTCACCATCTATGACGAGGCGATGTCGGCCGAGCTGGAGGCCCGCAACACGCTGGAGGGGGATCTGCGCGATGCCATCGCGCGGTGCCAGCTGGAGGTGCATTACCAGCCGTTCGTCGACGCCCTCAGTGGCGCGCGGCGCGGCTTCGAGGCGCTGGTGCGCTGGCGGCATCCGACCCGCGGCCTGATCCCGCCGGACCAGTTCATCTCGCTTGCGGAGGAGACCGGGCTGATCGTGCCGCTCGGCGAGTTCGTACTCCGGCGCGCCTGTGCGGATGCGGCCGGCTGGCCCTCCCACCTCGCGGTCGCCGTCAACCTGTCGCCGATCCAGTTCAAGGAGGCCCAGCTGTTCGAGGTGATCTGCGCGGCGCTCGCCGATTCCGGCCTGCCGCCCCAACGGCTGGAGATCGAGATCACGGAATCCGTGTTGCTGGAACGCGGCGGCGAGAACCACGCCTTCATGCAGCGGCTGAAGCAGCTCGGCGTCGAGCTCGCGCTCGACGATTTCGGCACCGGCTATTCCTCGCTCAGCTATCTGACGGCGTTCCCGTTCGACAAGATCAAGATCGACAAGTCGTTCATCCGCAACCTCACCCAGCAGCCGCGCAGCTCCGCCATCATTTCCTCGATCGTGACGCTGGCGCGCGGGCTGGACATGTCGGTCACCGCCGAGGGCGTCGAGACCCGCGAGGAGTACGAGCGGCTGAAGGCGCTGGGCGTCAATTTCGCGCAAGGCTATCTGTTCGGCCGCCCGCAGCCGATCGAGCGGATCCTGTTCGACGCACCCGTCAAACCTTCACGGCGCGACGCCGCCTGAGATCGCCCTGTCGCATCTCGCCCGACGGGCATGCGCGGAATTCGCTTGACCCGGGCACCCCCGGATGGTCGGTAGGACCGTCCAGGGATGAAACACACAAATATGCGGCTTCCGTTCTTCTACGGCTGGGTCGTGGTCGCCGTGACCTTCGTCACCATGGCCATTGGCGTCAACGCGCGCACCGCCTTTTCACTGTTCTTTCCTCCCATCATCTCCGAATTCGGCTGGGAGCGCGGCGTCACCGCCGGTGCCTTCTCCTTCGGCTTCGTGGTGTCGGGCGTGGTCAGCCCGCTGATCGGCCGCCTGATGGACCGCGCCGGCCCGCGCGCGGTGATGGAGCTCGGCGTCGTGCTGATGGGAGGCGGGTTGCTGCTTGCGCCGCTCACCAGCGCGCCCTGGCATCTCTATGTCACCATCGGCGTCATGGTCGGCGCCGGCTCGGTGTGTCTCGGCTATTCCGGCCAGTCGCTGTTCCTGCCGAACTGGTTCATCCGCAAGCGCGGTTTCGCCATCGGCATCGCTTTCGCCGGCGTCGGCATCGGCTCGGTGACGCTGCTGCCCTGGGTGCAGCACATGATCGAAGAGACCGGCTGGCGCACCGCCTGCACCGCGATGGGCCTGCTCATCCTGGTCGTGCTGGCGCCGGTCAATCTGCTGCTGCACAAGCGCCCGCAGGACATCGGCCTCGAGCCGGACGGTGATGCCGCCCCGGCCGCGGGCGCGGCTCAGCCGATCTCCAACATCGTCGATCCCGTCTGGGTCGGGACCGACTGGACGCTGAAACGCGCGGTGGCGACCGCGCGATTCTGGTGGATCGCACTCGGCTATTTCTGCGGCCTGTACATCTGGTACGCGGTGCAGGTGCACCAGACCAAATTCCTGCTCGACATCGGCTTCAGTCCCGGTGTCGCGGTGTGGGCGCTCGGCATCGTCAGCCTGCTCGGCATTCCCGGCCAGATCCTGCTCGGCCATGTCTCCGACCGGATCGGACGGGAATGGGTGTGGGCGATCAGTTGCGCGGGCTTTGTGATCTGCTTTGCGGCGCTTATGGCGCTGAAGTTCCAGCCGTCGCTGTGGCTGGTCTACGTGATGGTGTTCACGCAAGGCGCGCTCGGCTACGGCCTCACCTCGATCATGGGCGCCGTGGTGTTCGAGATTTTCCAGGGCAAGCACCAGGGCAGCATCTTCGGCACGATCATGCTGGCGGCGCTGGCGGGCGGTGCGGCCGGACCGTGGGTGACCGGCTTCCTCTACGATCGCACCGGTGACTATACGCTCGCCTTCGCCATTGCGATGATCGTGAGCGCCTTGTCGGCGCTCTCGATCTGGCAGGCCGCGCCGCGGAAGGTGCGGGCCGTCGCCGGGCGGCTGCACAAGCTCCAGGCAGGAACCGGCGCCGATTAGGTTCCGCACGCATCAACATACCGCCGTGGTTTTCGCCGATCGTTAAGCATGCCGCGTCTTGGTCCCGAGGCGATAGGGCGGCAAAAACGTCTTGGACACCATCGGAGCGTTGCCGCATTTTCCCGCTATCGCCGGGTCAAACGATGTCCGCCTTCGATTGTCTCACTGAAATTCCGGACGTGCTGCGAGCCGCGCTCGAACGCGCCGACGATGGCGTCGTCATCGTCGATGACGCCCATCGCATCACGCATTTCAACGCCGCCGCGGAGCGCATCTGGAAGCTGGCGCGCACCGACGTGCTCGGTCGCGATGCCGAAATTCTCACCCTCAAGGGCTTCCAGGCCGATCCGGTGACCGATCTCCGGGAAGAGATCAGTCTCGTGCGCCCTGACGGCAGCCGCATCAGGGCGGCTGTCGCGCTGTCTTCCGTGGCCATCGGCGGCGCCGATCATTACATCGTGTTTGCGCGCGACGTCACCATCGAAGCCGAGCGGCGCGTCAGGATTGGACTTCTCCACGCCGTCTCCGACCAGACCAACCGGGCGGTGATCATCAGCGACACCGAGCAGAACATCGTCTACGTCAATTCCGCCTTCACGACGCTGTTCGGCTACACCGACGCGGAGGCCGAGGGCCGCCGCGCAGGCGAGCTGATTGCCGGCCGGCACACCGATCGCAAGGCGATCGCGAAGCTCATCAAGCGCCTGATGCATGGCGGTCGCCGCGGCGAGGCCGAGGTGCTGGCCTACGACAAGGACGGCGAGGAGATCTGGGTCTGCGCCCGGATCGATGCCTTCCGCGACACGAAGGGCCGGGTCAGGCACATCTTCGCGCTGCTCGAGGACATCACCGAGACCAAGCAGCTGCGCTCGCTGCAGCAGCTCATCATGGGCGCGCTCGCCGACGAGGTGCCGATCGGCGAGATCGCCGACAGGCTGTGCCGTCGCGTCGAGGAGATCGCGCCCGACGTCGTCTGTTCGCTGCTCCATGTCGATGCCGCGGGCCTGATCCATCCGCTCGGCGGTCCCTCTCTGCCCGAGGACTATTCCCGCGCGCTGGACGGCGTGGCCATCGGCCCCAACGTCGGCTCCTGCGGCACCGCCGCCTTCTACGGCGAGCCGGTGCTGGCGACCGACCTGGAGACCGATCCGCGCTGGCAGCCCTACAAGGCCATGCCGCTCGCGATCGGGCTGCGCGCCTGCTGGTCGACCCCGGTCAAAGCCAAGGACGGCCGGGTCATCGCAACATTCGCCTTCTACTATCGAGAACCCCGCGCGCCCAGCAATTGGCACCGGCGCATCGTCGAGGCCTGCGTCAATCTCGGCGCCTTCGCGATCGAACGCAAGGAAGCGCGCGCCGAGATCGCGCGGCTCGCCTATCACGACATCCTCACCGGCCTGCCGAACCGCGCCCAGCTGCGGAACCTGATCACTACGGCGATCGATGCCTGCCCGACCGGCAGCCATGTCGCGCTGGCCTTCCTCGACGTCGATCATTTCAAGGACGTCAACGACACGCTCGGTCACGCCGCCGGCGACGAGCTCCTGATCCAGCTCGCCCAGCGCCTGCGCGAGCAGATCGGCCCCGAGGACATGCTGGGACGGCTCGGCGGTGACGAGTTCGTCATCCTGCTGCCGCAACGCAACGCCGAGGGCGCCGAGCGTGTCGCGGCCGGGATCACCGAAGCGCTGGCCGCACCCTTGAGGCTCGGATCGAAGCTGATGCCGATGTCGGCCAGCATCGGCATCAGCCTCTATCCCGATCACGCCACCGACATCGACACCCTGATGCAGCAGGCCGATGCCGCCATGTACATGGCCAAGCAGGCGGGACGCTCGACCCACCGCATCTTCAGCGCCGAGATGAACGGGCTCACCGAGCAGCGGCTGGCGCTGATCGCGGCGCTCCGCCGTGCCATCGCCGAAGGCGCGCTGACCCTCAGCTACCAGCCGCAGATCCGCAGCTGCGACGGCGCCATCCACGGCGTCGAGGCGCTGTCGCGCTGGCGTGATGCCGTGCTCGGCGACGTCTCGCCGGCGAAATTCATCCCACTCGCGGAGGAGTGCGGCCTGATCGAGCAGATCGGCCTGTGGTCGGTGCGCGAGGCCTGCCGGCAGATGGCGAGCTGGCGCCGCGCCGGGCTCAACATCCCTAGCGTGTCGGTCAACCTGTCGCCGATCAATTTCCGCAACGTCACGCTGGCCGCGCGGCTCAAGGACATCCTCGCCGAATACGATCTGCCGGCGGACGCCTTGATGCTGGAGATCACCGAAGGCGCCTTCATGCACGACAGCGTCGCGGCGCTGGAGACCATGAACGCGATCCGCGAGCTCGGCGTCGGGCTCTCGGTGGACGATTTCGGCACCGGCTATTCCAGCCTCAGCCGTCTTGCGCATCTGCCGATCCGCGAATTGAAGATCGACCGCAGTTTCATGCGCGACATCGAGCGTGACGCCGGCGCGCTCGCAATCGCCACCGCCGTGGTGCGCGTCGGCCAAGGCCTCGGCATGACCGTCGTCGCCGAAGGCGTCGAGACCGAAGGCCAGCGCAAAACGCTGGCCGAACTCGGCTGCGACGTCGTGCAGGGCTTCCTCTATGCCCCCGCGCTTCCTCCCGTCGCGTTCGAACGCTGGCTGATCGAGCACTGCGCCGAGCAGGCGAGGGCGATGCTGGGGCGGCTGGATATTGGGGCGGCGGGCAGCGATGCTGTGAGGCGGTCGGCTTAGGGGCAGGTTCGAAAATAGGGTGCGAACTCACTCATACCGTGAGTGCGCACCCCGGTTCGGCTCTAACCCGACGAGCGGTCAGTAGTCCCAGAAGGCTGGCACCCAGCGAAAGTGGTCGCCGTCGACCGCCACCCGGCCGATGGACGGGAACGGCATGTGAGTGGCGACGAGGAACTCTCCGTTCGCTGCCAGCTCCCGCAGAAGGCGGACCCGGACTCGGGCCGCCTCTTCGGGATCGTGCTCGAAGCCGTTGTACCAGTCGGGGTGGTCGAACCCAACAGTGAACACGGCGTCGCCGGCGAATGTCAGCCGATCGCCGCCGGATGCCAGGCGGACCACGCTGTGCCCGGGGGTGTGGCCGCCGGTGCGCGTGACCACCACTCCCGGCGCCACCTCGTGCTCGTCCTCGAAGGTGCGCAGCTGGTTGTGGTATTCCTTCGCGAACCGCTTGGCGGTCGCCCGAAGCGCGTCGGGGAATCCCGGCGGCATCGAGACGTGGGAGAAATCGGGCGCCTCCCAGAACTTGACCTCGGCAGCTGCCACGTGGATGCGCAGGTCCGGGCGCAGCCGGTCCCTCACCTCGTCGACGAGCAGCCCGCCAATGTGGTCCATGTGCATGTGCGTCAGCACCACGTCGGTCACGGACTCAAGATCGATACCGGCGGCTTCCAGTCGCTTGCTCAACTGGCCGGCCCGCGGTAAGTGCAGGTCCGGGTCGGATCCCAGTCCGGCGTCGACGAGGATGGTCTGGTCGCCGCTACGCACCACGACCACGTTCAGCGCCCAATCGAACGCATCCGGCGGCAGGAACATGTCCTTCAGCCACGCCGCGCGAACGGCCGGGTCGGCGTTGTGGGCCAGCATCGCGCCCGGCAGCGTCAGTACGCCGTCGCTGATTACCATCACGTCGATCTCGCCGATCTTCAGCGCGTAGCGCGAAGGAACCAGCTCTCGGGGCCCCGGCCCGCCGGGGCGTGTGGTGTTGTGCAGGTTCATGTTCGTCTCCTTAGTGTTACGGATCGTCTGGTTCATCTTGAAAGCTCCTTTTCTTCAGTCTGTAAGAGACCGCGCGTCTGCCGTGGGCAGTGCGGCCAATGCTGATGAGGTGTTCGGAGAATGGAGGCGCTCTGGGGCGACCAGATCCAACAAGCGGTCAGTAGTCCCACCAGGTCGGTACCCAACGAAACAGGTCGCCTGTGGCCGCGACCCGGCCGACCGACGGGAACGGCATGTGTGTGGCGACCAGCCACGCGCCCGTCTCCGCCAGCTCGCGCATGAGCCGGATCCTGACGCGGGTCGCTTCCTCGGGATCGTGCTCGAAGCCGTTGTGCCATTCGGGATGGTCGAACGAGACCGGGAATATGGCATCGCCCGCGAACATCAGCCGGTCGCCGCCGGACGCCAGGCGGACCACGCTATGCCCGGGTGTATGGCCGCCGGTACGACTGACGACCACGCCCGGCGCGACCTCGTGCTGCTGCTCGAAAATGCGCAGCTGGTTGCGGTATTCGTCCAGGAATTGCCTGGATGCTCGCCGAGCCAGGTCGGCAAGCGCCGGCGGCATGGCGGTGCGGGAGAAATCGGGCGCGCCCCAGAACTTGACCTCGGCCGCGGCCACGTGGATCCGCAGGTCCGGACGCAGCCGCTGCTTCACCCCGTCGACGAGCAGCCCGCCGACATGGTCGAAGTGCATGTGGGTCAGCACGACGTCGGTCACCGATCCAAGATCGATGCCGGCAGCATCGAGTCGCGAGCCCAGCTGCCCGGCGCGCGGAAAGTCCGGGTACTCCACACCAAGCCCGCTGTCGATGAGAATGGTCTGGTCGCCGCTGCGCACCACGACCTCGTTCAGCGCCCAATCGAACGCGTCTCGCGACAGGAACATGTCGTCCAGCCACGCTCCTCTTGCAGCGGGGTCGGCGTTGGTGGCCATCGACTCCGCGGGCGGCGTCAGCACGCCATCGCTGATCACCATCACGTCGATCTCGCCGACACGGAGCGCATAACGCGACGGAACCAGCTCGTCGGACCGCGCTCTGTCGAAATGTGTGGTGTCGTGCAGGTTCATGTTCGTCTCCTTCTGAGCGTGAGAGATCATCTGATTCATCTTTGAAGGCTCCTCTGTTCGCATTGTTTCATGCTGTGGATTGCTCATGGGCTGCAGCGGGGCCGCGCCCGCAGGGAGCGCGGCCCGTCATCGGGTTGGCGTTTAGAGATCAGTCACGCGTTCCGGATCGGCTGACGCGAGCGCCGCGGCGCGCTCGGCGCGTGGCGGGTAGATCCAGACCGTGTTGATCTCCCGCTTCGTCTTCTTGGCGACGTCGCCGACCATCTCGACATTGCGCTCCCAGCCGCGCGTGAACAGCGCGCCGGCTTCGCCGAGGTCGAGACAGGTGACGTAGGTTTTCTGGTGGTAAGGCCTTGTCGCGAGGCCGAGCAGCTCGGCCGCGGCATTGTTGCCGGCGAAGGCGCCCATCCGCGTCGCGTGCTGGCACGACATCAGTGCGTAATTGCCCTCGTCGTCGCAGGCTGCACGTGCCGCATCGCCGGCCGCGAAGACGCCCTGAACGCCTGTCACCTGCAGGCAGCGGTCGACAAGCAACCGGCCGAAACTGTCGCGCTCGGCGGGAATTTGCGTCGTCAACGGCGCCGCGCGAATGCCCGCCGCCCAGATCACGGTCTCGGTTTCGATGTGCTCACCACTCGACAGCGTGACGCCGGATTGATCGAGCGAGGCGACACCGGCGCCGATCCGTGTCTCTACGCCGACCTTGCGCAGAGCTTGCTCGATGACCGGGCGGGGGCCTGCGCCCATGTCGGGCGCGATCGCATCGTTGCGCTCGACGATGATGACGCGAGTCCTTGGGCCCGTGCCGAGGATTTCGCGAAGCCGCGCCGGCATTTCGGTGGCCGCCTCGATGCCGGTGAAGCCGCCGCCGGCGACGACGACCGTGTCGCGCCCGTTCGTGGCCGGTCGCTTGGCGAGACCATGCAGGTGCTTGTCGAGCGCGATCGCATCGTCCAGTGAATCGACGCTGAAGCCGTGCTCGGCAAGACCCGGAATGTTCGGACGGAACAGCCGGCTGCCGGTGGTCACGACGAGGCGGTCGTAAGAGAGCGTCTTCTTCGCGCCCTTCGCCGTGGCGATCTTCACCATGCAGGATCTGGTGTCGACCGTCTCGGCGCTGCCTTGCACATAGCTGACGTCGATGGCCTCGAGCACCTCAAGCAGGGGCGCCGTCAGGGTCTCCGGCTTCGATTCATAGAGCCGCGGGCGAACCACGAGCGTCGGTTCGGGGGCAACCAGCGCGATCTCGAGCTGGTCTGGCGAGACGCCTTGGATCTCACGCAGGCGAGCGGCGGAAAGGGCGGCGTACATGCCGGCAAAGCCGGCGCCGATGATGACTAGTCGC
Source organism: Bradyrhizobium sp. TM233 (assembly GCF_036247965.1). Lineage (NCBI taxonomy): Bacteria > Pseudomonadati > Pseudomonadota > Alphaproteobacteria > Hyphomicrobiales > Nitrobacteraceae > Bradyrhizobium > Bradyrhizobium sp. TM233. The sequence goes on from NZ_BTIG01000002.1 coordinate 133,934, forward strand.
ATGGGTCTACTCCTTGATCTCTGCGTTTCGAAAGTCCGTGCGCGAGCCGTCGCTGCTCCGCTCAAAGCAGCGTCCGGTGACGGCACGAAGAGGTGAAGTGAATCGCCGGTGTTAAGGCGCTACGCAGCGCGACAGCGGCGAACTCGATGGCCAGCCTTGGTGCAACCAACTTTGGCGTAGCCAACTTTGTCGAAAGACGACCGGCTGAGTCGTCCTCGGGCCCCAGTCCTGGTAGGGAAGACCGGAGCCATCCCGGATCATGATGGACACCAGCGGGTAGGTCGGATGCATGGCTTGCGCCGGAATCTCCACCTCTTCGCCCGTTGCCGACGTGAAGCGAACGGCCAGCGAGAGTCCGTACAAGGTTGCGGTTGCGAGGCCTCGGCGGCGCGACGCGATCACCCGCCGGCTGATGAAGTTTTTCCAGGTCATCTTCGATCTCCGTCGATTGGTCTGGGCATGGTGATGGTCTAGCGGATCGAATTTGCCGCTGCGCCAGAGCGATTGCCGTGGTTGCATCGCGATTGCTGTTAACGCTTATGCCTGCGCCAGTCGCTCGGCGTCTCGCCGGTCAGCTTCCTGAAGGCGGCTGCGAACGCCGTCTGCGACGAATAGCCCAGCGCCGCGGCGATCGAGACGACCGCTTCGTCGCTGTCGCGCAGCATGCTCATGGCCTGCTCGAGCCGGTGTTGGCGCAGCCAGGAGTGCGGGGAAAGGCCGGTGCTCTCCTTGAAGGCGCGGCAGAAGTGAAAGCGCGATAGTCCGGCATCGGAAGCCAGGGCATCGAGCGAGACGTCCGCATCGCTGTCCGAGCGCAACCGTTCGATCGCACGGAGCAGGATCTTCGGCGACAGCCCGCCCATGGTCGGCTGCAGCTTGGTGGGCGAACCTGTGTGCGCAACCAGCAGGCGCGTGGCGAGAAGATCTGTCAGTTGATGCCGGAACAGCGTATCCAGGGCTTCATTGCCTCCCAGCGCATCTGCCGCGCTCAGGAGTAGCCGGGACGTAATCGGGTCAGGATGCGCCGTCCGCTCCAGCAGGTCGTCCGTTCCCGTGATCTCGGCTTCGCGAGCAACGCGCTTCAACGTTGCATCCGGAAGATACAGTTGAACCACATCGACGGGCTTCGGAATGTCCCATCGGGAGCTCGATCCCTCCGGAATGATGATCAATACGCCGGGACGAAACGTACCGATCGCAATCGATTTTCCCGTCCGCCGCTCCATGCGTTGCATCATGCCGTTGTAGGCCATGATCACGTGGTGGCTCATGGGCTCGACGACATCGTGCAATGGATCATGTTTCCAATGGGCGATCCCGGCACCGGAGGACTCCAATGCCATGCGAAGTGGTTCGGTCCCGAGCACGCGCGCCATCTCCGCATCGGCGCGTCGCTCGGAACTCGAGCGATCGTCCGATTGTGGGCTCTGCGCGGGTGGCAAGCCCTTGTGCGAGGGATTGCGCATGAGTGTAGTGCTCCCGGTCATCGCGTGGCTCCTCCTGATCAGCTCAAGCTTTCGATCAGTGTCCGTATTTGTACGGGTCGGGGCGTGTTCTATGCGCGGCGAAGGCTCAGCGTATTTCCTGAAGCGGTTGTGCTTTGTCCGATCCTGCTCCAAGCCGGCGCGCGCTTTCACAAACGCACGATGGGCCGGTGATGCGCATGCCGAGGCATTGAACGGAGATTGCGCGAGAGGCACCCAAGCCCGTTGAGATTGCTCGTGAAAAGGGGTCTGAGGCAAGAAATGCGGCGGGCCGTCACACGGCTGTCGCCCCGAGCCGCTGGTCTGGACCGTCACTTGGCGATGTCGGATAATTGGGCCTGATTTGGCGGCGGCGCCGCGTTCCCAAATCTCCTCTCATATGAGTTCCACGCCCATGGCACAGGCAGCTGCCTTCGCGCAGAAGGTCGAACGGTTTCTGCATCTGAAAGATGCGCCGCCAACGCTGGTCACGCGTTCGCTGCGCAGCGCCGAGCTCGCCGTCACCGAGACCCGGGATGACCATCCCATGCCGCGTCTTTCCGATTCGATGCCCTCGGAGGACGCCTATCTCGTTGGCCTGAAATTCCGCGATTTCGCCGATTGCGAGTGCTGGGAGCGCGGCCGCTGCGTGATCAAGAGCGATATCCAAGCCGGCGCGACATACCTGTACGACCTGAAGCGCGATCCGCGCTACGTGATCGACAAGCCTTTCCATTCCCTGTTGTTCTATCTGCCCCGTTCGGTGCTGGACGACATGGCGAGGCAAGGCGGTGCGCCACGGATCGGCGAACTCGCCTATCAGCCCGGCGTCGGCCATGACGATACGACCATCCGCCATCTCGGCGCGTCGTTCCTGGCGGCGTTGCGCCAGCCTGATGAGGCCAACCAGCTCTTCATCGACCACATGATGCTCGCGCTCACCGCACATGTTGCGACGACCTACGGCGGATTGCGGAGCGCCGCCGAGCCGGCGCGCGGCGGCCTTGCCCCATGGCAGGTCAAGCGGGCTTGCGAAAGGCTTGAATCCGATCTCCGCGGAAAGCTTTCACTGGACAAGATCGCAGCCGAGTTCGATCTCTCCGTCAGTCATTTTTCGCGGGCATTTCGCCTCTCCACCGGTCTGCCGCCGCACCAATGGCTGCTGCGCCAGCGCGTGGACACGGCCAAGCAATTGATGACGGTGCGCGACCTGTCCCTGGCGGAGATTGCGATATCGGCCGGGTTCGCCAATCAGAGCCACTTCACCCGGGTGTTTTCCTCGGTGGTCGGCATCAGCCCGGGAATGTGGCGCCGCGAGGCGCAGGGCGCGCCGGAAAGCGAAACGTGATCCGGCCTCCAAAAGCCTGTCCGCTCGCTGTTCGGCTCAACGGCGCCTTGCCTGAGAGATGGTATAGGCGGCGCTGCGCGCCGCAAACATCTCGTCCGGCGGGTGGCCGATGCCTTCGGCAAGATTGGCCGGATTGAACGCGGACCCGTCGCACGTCTCGTTTGATTCTGTGCCCGTTATCACGATCGTTCCGAGGCGTACCGCTTCGCGCGCATCCTCGTCGGGCCAACGGGTGGTCACGTCCATGACGGGATCGCCGGGCCGGTCCAGCAGCGCCATCACGCTGAACCTGACATCGCGTGCCCCGATCCGGGCTTCGAGCTCGCCGCGCAGAAAGCCGGTGGACTCGGCTATGGCCGCGTCCTCGGGCGGCGTGCCTTCCTCGCCGACCGGCGCGACCTTGAATTTGATGAACCGTGCCTCGCCCTTCGCGTTCGTTGCGGGAAAGGCGTGCACGCCCCAATAGGTCGTGCACGCAAGGCTCGCGGGCGGCGGATGCACGGCAAGGTAGCTTGCCTGACGCAGCGTTTCGGGATTGGCGGCGGAGAATGCCGCGACCTGCGCCATGTCCTGCTTGCCGTCCGGCCCCGGCATGCGCGCCTGGAGGAACGCTAGCATCTGGTCGAGCGTTCTGGCGAAATGAACCGGGGCGCTCTGGGTGAAGATCTCGGAGCGCTGATCCCCACTGCCGAGCCGGAAGCTGAAGCCGCGCAGCGAGCACCTGTCAGTGTCCACCGCGTTTGGGGTGCAGCCGTCCGCCGAGAACCGCGCCAGCACCCGGGACGGCTTGGTGAAGCTGCGGGATCTGGTGATCTCCTCGACCTGATGCGACGGGGTGTAGGTGCCGCGAACACATTGGCCCCAGGAAAAGCTCGCGCGGGCCTTGGGCGGAAGCCCGGCAACCGCCTTCAGGGCATCGACAACAGACGTCGGCGTGGCAGCGCCGCTGGGGAACTGAGGCAGGACGAACCCCTGGGTTCGAACGGTGGCGCTCGTTTGTGGCGCAGGACTGATCGAGCTTCTTTCCCAAAGCGGGCGTGCCTTGTCCGATCCTGCGACAAATCTCGCGACTCGCTTGCTCGGGCCCGCCGCGCTCTATGAAGACGCCCCCTCGTCCGATGCCAGTCCCGTCCTCCGCCGCAAATCCGTGATCGCGCGCAGAAAGCTGTCCGCGGGCGTCGTCTCGGGATCGATCAGCCGGTGCAGGCGAAAGCCGTCTTCGAGCGCCAGCACGACGGAGGCCATCCAGGGCGGGTTCAGATTGTCGTTCCGTCCGTTGCTCTTCAACGTCGCCTCGACGATGTCGGCCACCAGCTTGCGCCGCGCGCGCAGGCGTTTGGCGAGCTCGGGGCGGCGCTTCTCGGCGCGGGCGACGAACAGGATCATCTCCATGTGCAGCAGCGGCGAGCGGGCGAGGGGATCCTGCCGCGTGCGGTCCATCGCCTTCAGCGCGGCGATGAAATCGTCGAGATTGTCGTGCTGGGCGAGGATGTCGAGGTTGCGCCGGATCGACTGCTCGACATGGTCCTCGAGCATGGCGATGATCAATTCGTCCTTGCTCTTGAAATTCGAATAGAACGCGCCGCGGGTGAAGCCCGCCGCCGCCGCGATCGCCTCGATGCTGGCGCCGCCGATGCCGTCCTCCTCGAACACGCGCGCGGCCGCCTCGAACAATTTGTCGCGCGTGTCGTCCCTGGTCGGCCTGGTTCTCAGCCTTGACATCGGAGGAGGTTAAGGCAGAATGCAACTCGATACAACAATGTATCGAGTTGATAAATTCAAGGGATGGTTGCGCCGGGCAGTGGGGCTGCGATCGGCGTATTCGTGTCATCGGCAACCGATTTGAGGTCACCATGAACGAGCACGTGCAAGGCGCCGGCGGCGCGCCGCTGTTCAACCCGCTCTCGCCGGACTTCATCCGCGATCCCTATCCGCACTATGAACGGCTGCGCACGATCGATCCGATCCACGTGACGCCGTTCGGCCAATTCGTCACCAGCCGCCACGCCGACGTCAGCCTGGTGATGCGCGACAAGCGCTTCGGCAAGGATTTCGTCGAGCGCACGACGCGCCGCTATGGCGAGAAGATCATGGACGAGCCGGTGTTCCGCAGCATGAGCCATTGGATGCTGCAGGCCGATCCGCCGGATCACACTCGCCTGCGCGGCCTCGTCGTAAAGGCCTTCACCGCGCGCCGGGTCGAGGACATGCGGCCGCGCATCCAGGCGATCGTCGACCAGGCCATCGATGCCGTGATCGATCGCGGCCACATGGACCTGATCGAGGATTTCGCCTTCCGCCTGCCCGTCACCATCATCTGCGAGATGCTCGGCATCCCCGAGGACCATCGCGAGGTCTTCTACAAGAGCTCGCGTGACGGCGGCCGGCTGCTCGACCCCGTGCCACTCACTGCCGAGGAGATCAAGAAGGGCAACGAGGGCAACCTGATGGCGCAGATGTATTTCCAGCAGCTGTTCGAGCTGCGCCGCAAAAATCCCGGGGACGATCTCACCACCCAGCTGGTGCAGGCCGAGGAGGACGGCAACAAGCTCACAAACGAGGAGCTGACCGCCAACATCATCCTGTTGTTCGGCGCCGGCCACGAGACCACGGTGAACCTGATCGGCAACGGCCTTTTGGCGCTCCACCGCAATCCGGACCAGCTTGCGCTGCTCAAGGCGCGCCCCGAGCTGATGGAAGGCGCGATCGAGGAATTTTTGCGCTACGATTCCTCGGTGCAGATGACCGGGCGCGTCGCGCTGGAGGAGATCGAGGATCTCGGCGGCAAGAGGATCCCCAAGGGCGAGACCGTGCTGTGCCTGCTCGGCTCGGCCAACCGCGATCCCGCGGTCTATCCTGACCGGCCAGACCGGCTCGATGTCACCCGCCAGAACGTGAAACCGCTGTCGTTCGGCGGCGGCATCCATTTCTGCCTGGGTGCCCAATTGGCGCGCATCGAGGCCGAGATCGCCATTGCCACGCTGCTGCGGCGGCTGCCCGATCTGCGCATCGACGACGTCGAAAACCCGGAATGGCGGCCGACCTTCGTGCTGCGTGGCCTCAAGCGGCTGCCGGCGAGCTGGTGAGGCGCGCCGGCATTAACCTCCGCGCGCAACAGTCGCTGTGACTTCGCCACACTTCCCCCTATATAAGGGGCTGTTCCGGCACGCCTGAAGTCCACTAAGGCCAGGGTTTGGTCCGGATGCCGGTTTGGCCGAGGGGAGACCCGTGCAGACGACACTGCTCGGATTGGCGATTGCCTTCATCATTGCGCTGCTGGCCGCGCTGATCGGGCCTTACTACGTCGACTGGAACCAGTTCAGGCCCCAGTTCGAGGCGGAGGCTGGCAAGATCATCGGCGTACCGGTGCGGGTCGCGGGCGAGCTCGACGCGCGGCTGCTGCCGGCGCCGACGCTGCGGCTGCGCCAGGTCACCTTCGGCGGCAACAACGATCTCGGCCGCCTGCGCGCCGACAAGCTCGACGTCGAGTTCAGCCTCAGCTCCCTGATGCGCGGCGAATGGCGCGCCACCGAGCTTTCGGTGGGTGGCATGGCGGTCGATCTCGGCCTCGATGCCCGGGGGCGGGTCGATTTGCCCTCCACCGCGAGCGGCACCTTCAATCTGGCGTCCCTCGCCATCGAGCGGCTGAATCTCACCGGCCGCATTGCGCTTCACGATGCCGCCAGCCGCTCGACGCTGGAGCTGAACGACATCGTCTTCTCCGGCGACGTCCGCTCGCTCGCGGGCTCGGTGCGCGGCGACGGCAGATTCACCGCCGCCGGGGTGCGCTATCCCTTTCGCGTCTCCTCCGGCCCGAGCGCCGACGGCAGCGCCACCCGTCTTCACCTCAACATCGATCCCGGCGAGCGCGCCATCCTCGCCGATCTCGAAGGCGTGCTCGCCTTCGACAACCGCCTGCCGAAATTCGACGGTGCGCTGACGCTGGCCGTGCCGGCGGTCAAGAAGGCGGGCGAGGCGGGTCCGACGCCGTGGAAGCTCACGACCAAGCTCAAGGCGGACCCGGCCGGCGCGAAGTTCGAGCAGATCGACGCGAACTTCGGCGCTGAAGACAATGCGCTGAAGCTCGGCGGCGTCGGCGACCTCAGATTCGGTGCCTCGCCGCTGCTGCGCGCGGTGCTGTCGGCGCGCCAGGTCGATGCCGACCGGCTCGCGGGCAAGGACGATGCCGAGCCGCTCCGCATTCTGCCGGCGCTGCGCGCGGGGCTGGCTGCCATTCCGCAGGCACCAATCCCGGCGCAGATCGAGTTCAACTCCGACCAGATCATGCTCGGCGGCCGCCCGCTGCAGAACATCACGGCCGAGCTGCAAACCGATGGAAGGTCCTGGACCTTCCAGAGGCTCGAGCTGCGCGCGCCCGGCACGACGCAGCTCTCGCTCAACGGCGCAACCCCGGGCGCCGACAGTTTCAGCGGCCGTCTCAGCGTCGAGTCTTCGGACCCCGACACGTTGGTGGCCTGGCTGCAGGGCCGCAGCGAGATCAACCGCCGCAGCACGCGGCCGCTGCGTCTTGCCGGCGACGTGACCATCGCCGCCAACCATCTCGCCATCGACAGGCTCAAGGCCGACATCGAAGGCGGCGCGGTCGAGGGCCGCATCGCCTTCGTGCAAACAGGCGCGAGCAAGGGTTCGCGGATCGACGCGGAGCTCAAGGCCGACCGGCTCGACCTCGATGCCGCCGCGAGCTTCGTGCGCGCGCTTGCGGGGCCGCAAGCCGAATGGCCGGAAGAGGCAAAGCTCTCGCTCGATATCGGCCGCGCGATCTCCGCCGGCCAGGAGCTGCGGCCGTTCGCGGCAAAGCTCGCTTTCGGCCCCGCATCGCTGTCGCTGGAGCAGCTGCGCTTCGGCCAGGCCAGCGGCGTGACCACGGAGGCGAGCGGCAGCTTCGACCGCACCAAGGCCGCCGGCAAGCTCGCGCTGAAATCCTCGGCCAATTCGCTGCGCGAGCTCACCGCGCTGATCGAGCCGTTTGCGCCCGCGGTGCGCGCCCGCTTCGATGCCATCCCGGCATTACCAGGCGCGACCCGCCTCAGGCTCGATCTCAGTCTCGACAGGAATGCCGAGCATGCCGATCGCAGCAACGCCCGCGCCGTGCTCGACCTCGACGCGCCGCAGCTCAAGGCGAGCGCGACGCTGGCCGCGCAGATGCCGGCGGCGGCCGTCAATGGCATCGATATCGACAAATTGCGCGACAGCGACTTCACGCTGGATTCGAAAGTGTCGACGCCGCAGGCCGGCGCGCTGCTGGCGCTGCTCGGGCTCGATCGCGTGGTGGCCGCAGGCGAGGGCGCTTCGCAATTCGAAGGCAAGCTGATAGGTAGCTGGCGGCGGCCGTTGCAATTGAACGCAAAGCTCAGCGGCGGCGGGCTCGAAGCCGATGCGCAGGGCAGCGTCGAATTGTCGGAGCCGAAAGCCAGCGTGAACCTGCGCGTGCGCAACGCCAATCTGGCACCGCTGTTCGGGACCAGCCCGGCCGACAAATCGATGCAGGCCGTCAGCCTGTCCTCCCGCGTCGGGCTCTCCGGCAGCCGCCTGACCTTCGACGATCTCGACGGCAATGCGGCCGGCTCGCATTTGCGCGGTCATCTGGCGGTGAGGCTCGATCAGGAGAGAAGCGTCGACGGCGAAGTCGGCCTCGATACGCTCGACCTGGCGCCGGCGCTCGCGATGGCGATCGGCGCCGCCGGGCATGAGTCCGGCGAGCCGCTGAGTGCGGGGGTGTTGGGCGGCTGGCGCGGCCGCATCGCCTTCCAGGCGTTGCGCGGGATGTTGCCCGGCGGCATCGAGCTGCGCCCGTTCGGCGGCACGATTCGAAGCGACGGCCAGTCGCTCGCGCTCGATGCGCTGAAGGGCGGCCTCAGTGGCGGCGAGATCTCGGCGAGCTTCGACGCACGCAATGGCGCGAATGGTCTTGCGCTCAACGCGCGCATCGATCTCAGCAATGTCGACGCGGCGGCGCTGCGCTATCGCGATCTCGCGCTGCCGAAGGGACGCGCCTCGGTGCAGATGGCGCTGACCAGCCAGGGCCGCAGCGTGGCGGCGCTCACCGGCGCGCTCGCCGGCAACGGCATGGTGACGCTGGACTCCGCGGAAATCGGCGGCCTCAATCCGCGCGCCTTCGAGATTGCGATCCGCGCCAGCGACGGCGGCCAGGTCGCCGACGACAACCGCCTGCGCCAGCTCGTCGAGCCCGCGCTTGCCGCCGCACCGATCGCGGTGGCCTCGGCGCAGATCCCGTTCACGATCCGCGACGGACGCTTGCGCGTCGGCGCGACGCCGCTGGAAGCGAAGAACGCCCGCGCCATCGTCTCCGGCGGCTACGACATCCCCGCCGACCAGGCCGACATCCGCGCCAGCCTGACGCCGATCATGACCGGCCTCTCCGGCGCCCCGCCGGAGATTCAGCTGTTTGCGGCGGGCCCTCCCGACAGGCTGAGCCGCACCATCGATCTTGCGCCGCTGTCGTCGTGGCTGGCGGTGCGCACGATCGACCGCGAGACGCGCCGGCTCGACGCCATCGAGCGCGGCGAGCCTCCGCCGGCGACCGCGGCGCTGCCGACGCTGGTGTCTCCGGATGCAGCGCCCGAGCAGGCGCCGGCCAATGTCCCGCTGCCGGGCCACGATCCGCGCCGCGCGCCGCCAAAGCCGAAAGCCGCACCGCTGCCGAAGGCTCCGCAAGCCGCGCCCGCAGCGCCAAGCCCTCCGCTGACAAGCCCGCCGCTTGCCAGCCAACAGCTCGCGCCCTTGCCTCCGCCGATCGACGTGAGGCCCGCCCCGGGTCCTGCGCCCGCCAGGCCCAAGCCAAAGCCGCCGCTGGTGCTGACGCCGCAGAATCCGTAGGGGCGGATTGGTTTGCGCGAATTGAGCCGCGGGCTCGCTTACCTCTCCCGCTTGCGGGAGAGGTCGCGCACCTTCTCCCGTGAACCTCTGGTAAACCCATTCGCTCGCATTTGAATGAATTTTGCCCGGCAAAACTGATTTGCCGATTTTACCGAATTCTCGCGTTTGATCTCTAGCGTCAGTTCTCAGAGGAATCCGGTGTCCCGCCACGAGCGGCGGGACGGCTCGCCAAAAGAACTGCCAAGAACTGGGGTTATCGAGATGAACGGGGCGAAAACGCTTCTACAGGATCTGGACGACGCGATCGCGCGCGGCACTGACGAAAGCCGGGCGAAGGCCTTGTGGCATGCGACCGATATTCTGATCACCGGCCGCTACAGCGACGACGAGATCAGCATGTTCGGCGAGGTCATCGGCCGGCTCGCCGACGAGATCGAGGTCGCTGCGCGCGCGCAGCTCTCGGAGCTGATGTCGGCGTGCGATCACGCTCCGCTCAACGTCATCGAAAAGCTGGCGCTCGACGATGAGATCGAGGTCGCCGGTCCCGTGCTGCGCGACTCCAATCGTCTCGACGAGAAGATGCTGGTGGAGAGCGCCATGACCAAGGGCCAGTCGCATCTGCTCGCGATCGCCCAGCGCAAATCGATCGGCGAGGCCGTCACCGACGTGCTGGTCAAGCGCGGCGATCAGGAGGTCGTGACCTCGGTGGCCAGGAACGAGGGCGCGCGCTTCTCCGGTTCGGGCCTGTTGCACATGGTCCGCCGCGCCGAGGGCGATTCGATCCTCGCCGAGCAGCTTGGCCTGCGCAAGGACGTGCCCCGCCACATCTTCCAGCAGCTGATCTCGAAGGCGTCGGAAGACGTCCGCCGCCGCCTCGAGACCGAGCGGCCCGAGATGATGGCGCAGATCCAGAGCTCGGTGACCGAGGTCACCGGCGATCTTCAGTCCAAGTTCGGCCCGTCCTCGCGCAGCTATTTCGTCGCCAAGCGCGTGGTGACGACGCAATATCGCCAGGGCAACCTCAACCAGGAATCGATCTCGAACTATGCGCGCCAGCATCGCTTCGACGAGGTGCAGATCGGCCTGTCGCTGCTGTCGGCGCTGCCGGTCGACGTGATCGAGCGCGCGATGATGGACCGCAACCGCGAGATGATTCTGGTGCTGTGCAAGGCGCTCGATTTCTCCTGGGACACGACCATGTCGCTGCTGTTCCTCGGCGCCAAGGATCATCTGATCACGGCGCGCGAGCTCCACGACAACGAGCGCGATTTCGGCCGGCTCAAGATCGAGACCTCGCGCAGCGTTCTGAAGTTCTACCAGTCGCGCAAGACCGCCGCTGATTCCGCCTCAGGCGGCCGTCAGCCCGAGCTTCAGGTCCACTGAACAGGTGCACTGAGCATCGTCCCGGAATTCGAAGGGGAGTATTTGCAATGTTGCCTCAATTCGGCACCGCGGTTCGCAAGAAGAACCTCGACAGCGCGGTCACCGCCGATCTCGGCGGTGGAGCGCCCGACAAGGCGTCGGTGGACGCGGCCTGGCTCGTGCTGGAAGCCGCCAACGACCTCGGCGACCACGCCGCGATCGACGCCTGCCGGCGTGTCATCGACGCCGAGCTGAACGGCACGGTGGCCGGAAGCTCGGACATCGATCTCGTGCTGGGGTATTTCCGGTAAGCTGCCTCCCACCCGTCATCACCTCTCTCGCTTCGCCGTGAGGCGTTGCCCCATCTTACAGGGTGATCAACGTCTTGATCGCGCGCCGTTCGTCCATGGCGCGGTATCCCTCGGCGACGTCGGACAGCGGCAGCTTGAGATCGAACACCTTGCCCGGCTTGATCTTGCCGGCGAGGACGCGGCCGATCAGGTCCGGCAGGAAGCGCCGGACGGGTGCCGGTCCGCCGAGCATGCGCCGCTGCGCGAAGAACATCGCCTGGCCGTCGAAGGTCACGCCGTGCGGCACGCCGACATAGCCGATCGATCCGCCGGGCCGCGAGCAGGCGATCGCCTGCGCCATCGATTCCTGCGTGCCGACGCACTCCAGAACGGAATCGGCGCCGACGCCGTCGGTGAGGTCCTTGATGCGGGCAATGCCCGCCTCGCCGCGCTCGGCCACGATGTCGGTGGCGCCGAATTCGACCGCGAGCTGCTGCCGCGTCTTGTGCCGGCTCATGGCGATGATCCGCTCGGCGCCCATCTCCTTGGCCGCCAGCACGCCCATCAGGCCGACGGCGCCGTCGCCGACTACGATCGCGGTCGATCCCTTGCGAACGTTGGCGGCATCGGCGGCATACCAGCCGGTGCCGAGCACGTCGGAGGTCGCGAGCAGGTCCGCGATGAGATCGGGCGACGGATGCTCAGCGGTTGCGACCAGGGTGCCGTCGGCCAGCGGAACGCGCGCGTAGGGGGCTTGCGCGCCCGACATGAATTCGCGCTGGACGCAGGAGGAATGGAAGCCGAAGCGGCAATGCGGGCAGGTGTTGTCGGAGATGCAGAACGAGCCGACGACGAACTGCCCGGGTCGCACCGTCTTCACCTCGCTGCCGACCTCCACGACCACGCCGCAATATTCGTGGCCCATGTGCTGCGCACGACCGTCGATCGGCTGCAGGCCGCGATAGGGCCAGAGGTCGGACCCGCAGATGCAGGTTGCCGACAGCTTGATGATGGCGTCGGTGGGCTTGAGGATCCTGGGATCGTCGACCTCTTCGCAGCGGATGTCGCCGGGACCATACATGAGTGTTGCCAGCATGGCTGAACCTTTCGGGTTTGATCGTCAGGGGATAAGCTCGAGCCGCAGCGGATATTTTCCGCGCGTGAGCAGGGGCTGAGCGCCGCCGTCGAGATGGCCGAGACGGATCAAGCCCTTCGAGTAGCGATAGCTGCCGTGGAAGAAAGCGAGATTGCCCCAGGGCGCGAAGTAGCAGAGATCGCCCGGCGCCTCGTCAGCGAACGGGACGCTGTCGAGCTCCGTCAGCTTGCGCGGCAGATAGGCGATCTTCTCGTTGGTCGAATAGTCCTCAATGGCGAGGTCGAGCGGCAACAGAGCGACGAGGTCCCGCGCCGACGGGTTGTCCAGAAGGGTTGCCGTAAAACTGTGGCGCTCGAAGGCGCATCGCATCTGCATGTTCGCAGCTCCCCTCCGCCCGGAGGCGTTCGTCACGGTGAGGCCGGCGACGGAGCCGGGCACCGCGGCGATGGCCACGATGCCGCCGACAACGGTCCGGCGCGCGAAGCAATGTCTGGACATGATACATGCGCCTGTGGTCGGGGTCGGACGGCACGCGAGCCGCAGCCGCCCCCGCCATTGAACATAACGCCCGGCACGCGATCCGATTAGATGGATTAATCCGCTTGCGTTGATCGATGGGAGGCATAAATGGGAACTCTCAGCGGTGGAAAGCGATGGCCAGGCAGGATTTCAACGACCTTCTTTCCTTCCTCACGATCGCCAAGGAGCTCAGCTTCACCAAGGCGGCAGCCAAGCTCGGCATTGCCCAGTCGACACTGAGCTACACCATCAAGCGTCTCGAAGAGCAGATGGGTATCCGGCTCTTGACGCGGACCACCCGCAGCGTCGGTCTGACAGAGGCCGGCGAGCGGCTGCGGCAATCGATGGCACCGCGCATCGCGGAGATCGAGGCCGACATCGCCGACCTCATGGCGTTCCGCGACAAGCCGTCCGGGCGGATCAGGATGACGATCTCGAACCATGCATTCGAGAGCGTGGTGTGGCCGAAGCTGGAGCCGGTCCTGAAGAACTATCCGGACATCAAGCTCGAAGTCAGCCTCGACAGCGGATTTCGCAACATCGTCGAGGAGGGTTTCGATGCCGGCGTCCGTCTCGGCGAGAGCGTCGAAAAGGACATGGTCGCGGTGCGGATCGGGCCGGATTGGCGCCTGGTGGCCGTGGCTTCACCCGGCTACTTCGCCGAGCACCGCGCGCCCAAGCATCCCCACGAGCTCGTAGGGCACAGTTGCATCAATCTGCGACTGGAACGGGCGGGCGGGCTTTACGCCTGGGAATTCGCCAAGCGCGGCCAGGAGCTTCGCGTCCGGGTCGACGGGCAATTGACGTTCAACAGCTCCTACACCCAGGTCGAAGCGGCCCTGAGAGGATACGGCATCGCCTATGTGCCGGAGAACATCGTGAAGGCGCACATCGCCTCGGGCGACCTCGCGTTGGTGCTGGACGACTGGTCTCCGACGTTCGACGGCTACCACATCTACTATCCGAGCCGGCGCCAGAACTCGCCCGCCTTCAAGGTCATCGTCGACGCACTGCGTCATCGCGGGAAGTGACGGCGGCCGGCGATGCGGTTCGGTGCCGTCCCGTTCGTTCGAAGTCAGTACGAACCCGAGCGCTTTGATCCTGCATCGAGCCGTAGATTTGACCTCGCCGCGCTCAGCGCCGCAGACAGCTCGTCGATGTGGTAGGGCTTCGCCAGGATCTGGATGCCCGCCGCCTGCGCCTCATGGACGGAGGCTTCGGCGTAGCCGCTGGTCAGCAAAACCGGTATGTCGTTGCGACGCCGTTTGATCTCGTGTGCGAGCTCAACCCCATTCATGCCGCCCGGCATCATGACGTCCGAAAAGATCACATCGACGGAGCGACCATCGGCCAAGGCGCCGAGAGCCGCGGCAGCGCTGGCGGCGCGTGTGACTTCGTAACCGAGCTGGCCGAGCATCTCGGCGACCAGTGCGGCCACCTCGTCGTCGTCTTCGACCAGCAGGATTCGGCCCTGGTTGCTTTTCTTCGGTCGCACCCTGGTGAGGTCGATGAGGTGCCGCTCGCTCGAAGGGACATCGAACGATCGCGGCAGGTACAGTTCGATGCTGGTGCCCCGGCCGGCCTCCGATTGAATGCGGACCGTGCCCCGAGACTGCGTCGCAAATCCATGGACCTGCGCGAGCCCAAGTCCCGAGCCCTTGCCGACGTCCTTGGTCGTGAAGAAGGGCTCGAAGACCCGCGACAGGATCTCCGGAGCCATGCCGACACCTGTGTCGATCACGGACAGCCGGACATAGTCGCCGGCGATCTCCGCGTCGTTCAGCTCGGGCAGGTTTTCGCCGCGGACGAGGATCGTGCCGCCGTTCGGCATGGCGTCGCGGGCATTGACGGCCAGGTTGAGGATCACCAGCTCGAGCTCGCCGGGATCGACCTCCACCGGCCACAGCGAATCCGGAAATTCGAACTCGACATGGACGTCGCCTCTCAGGCTTCGATCGAGCAGCTCGCGCATGCCGCCGATCTGCGCGGCGACGTCGACGGGTTCGGGGCGCAGCTTCTGCCGGCGCGAAAACGCCAGAAGCTGCTTGGTCAGGCTGGCCCCGCGCTGCGCCGCCTGGATCATCCCGTCCATCAAGCGGCGACGGCGGTTGGGGTCCGTCTGGCGGTCGAGCATGTCGAGGCCGCCGGAAATCACCATCAGCAGGTTGTTGAAGTCGTGAGCTACGCCGCCGGTGAGCTGGCCGATGGCTTCGATCTTCTGAGCCTGGCGAAGCGTCTCCTCGACGCGAGCGCGCTCGTTCATTTCGAGACGCAGTTGCTCGTTGGCTTCCTCCAATTCGCGCGTCCGCTCGACCACCAGCTTCTCGAGCTCCTGCGCGGTCTGCTCGCGGGCCTCGAGCAGAGCCCGGATTTCATATTGGCGCCGGCGTGCCCGGATCGCCGACTGGATGGCGCTGGTCAGCGTGATCGGCTGAACCGGCCGTTCGAGCAGCGAAACGTTACGGAGAAGCTCGACGATACTGCGGCGCCACGCGACGACCGCCGGCTGTTCGCGATGGCTGGTGAGAACGACAAAAGGGAGGTCGGACCACGGGGGTTGGCGCTCGATCCATTGTGCCAGCGGCGCCGTGTCTCTCCCGAACAATCCTTCCTCGGCCAGGAAGACCGCGCCCACGCCTTCGGTCATCGCACTGACGAGCGCGGACAGATCGCGGCAGTTGACCGCCTCCAGGCTCGCGCCGCGAAAGAGTTCGGTCGATGCCGGCCCGTCGCGGCCGATCGGGGCGAATACGAGAACGCGGTGATCCGGGTCGAGGCTCATTCGAATGGCTCTTCCGGCAATGCCCTGCCGGTATAATGCGGATTGCCGGAAAAGATGCCGCTGAACTCCTGCAGTGGCGGGCCGAGCCTGATCCCGCTGCTGCCGAGCCGGAACTCGCGAATTGTATGCTCGTGATTGCCGCTACGCTTCTTGACGACGGACAAGGCGCGCCGCACCGTTCCACCGAATTCGAAATAGCGCAGCATCAGCACTGCATCGCTCAAATAGCTGATGTCGAGCGGCGTATCCATGGGACCTACAAGCCCATGCTGAGCGAGGATCAGGATGGTGAGCACGCCCTGCTGTGCCAGGTAGCTCAGGAGTTCATGCATCTGCAGGATGAGAAAACGTTCATCCGGCATCGCGTTCAGGTAGCCGTTCAGGCTGTCGATGACGACAAGGCGGGCGTTGTCGGCCTCGACGCTTCGGCGGAGCGTCGCCGCGAACTCACCGGGCGACAGTTCGGCCGGATCGATCTGTTGAAACCGGATTTTCCCCGAGGCGAGATGTTTCTCCAGAGGCAAGCCAAGTGTCCGTGCACGTGCTTCGACCGTTCCACGGCCTTCATCGAAGGCGAAGAATACGGCGTGCTCGCCACGTTCGGCCGCCGCGATGGCATAGGTCAGTGCGACCGACGACTTGCCCGCACCGGCAGAGCCGAGCAGAAGCGCGTTGGTGCCGCGTTCGAGTCCGCCTCCCAGGAGCTGATCGAGCTCGGCGTTGCCGCTGGAGATGGGCTCACCGGCGAAGGGCTTGTGATGTTCGGCCGCGACGAGCCGGGGGAAGATCCGCAACCCGCCTTCCGAAATTGTAAAATCGTGGTAACCGCCGCGAAACCGGATGCCCCGCATCTTGATCACGCGAAGACGGCGCCGCTCGGCCCCGTAGTCGATGGCGATCTGTTCGAGCATCACCACGCCGTGCGCAATCGAATGCAATTGCAGGTCGTCCTGAGAGGACGAGAGATCGTCGAGGAGAACGACGGTGCAGTTGCGATTGGTGAAGAAGTGCTTCAGGGCCAGAACCTGACGCCTGTAGCGGAGCGGGTTCTGGGCAAGCAGGCGCAGTTCGGACAGGCTGTCGAGCACCACGCGGGTGGGATCAATTCGTTCGACCTCCCTGAAGATCAAATTGGTGGTTTCGCTCAGCTCCATTTCGGCGGGATGGAAGACCGTGAGCTCGCGCTCGGGGTCGAGCGTCGTCTCCGGTGGCACCAGCTCGAAGATGTCGACCCCGTCCAGCGACCAGCCATGCCGACGCGCGACGACACTCAGCTCCCTCTTGGTTTCGGACAGGGAGATATAGAGCACGCGTTCGCCATCACGCACACCTCTCAGAAGGAATTGCAGCGCGATCGTGGTCTTGCCGGTGCCAGGCCGTCCTTCGTAAAGATACATCCGATTGGCGTCCAAGCCGCCGCCCAGGATGTCATCCAGGCCGTCGCTGCCGGTCGAAACTCTCGGCGAATCCTTAAGGTCGCTGTCTGGAGCAGCCCTCGACGGACCGGTCATTGAACCCCCTCGCGCATGTTTTCCGGAAGCTGATTTTGCCCGAGCGCCCAGAGGCTGGCAGCCGGGGTTGGACCGAACAGGTCCTTCCAAGGAACTCTTCAGACAGGAACGAGTTCCCGCAAAGAGGTTACCGGGCGATCGGTGCCCCGGCTTGAGTTATCGATGCAAGAAGCAAGTTGCGGGTCGGAGCGTCCAAGGGACCGGCCGCAATAGACTGTGCCGATAGCTCGGTGCTGTCGGTTCAAAACTGAACACAAGCTCCTGTGCTCGCCGCAGGTGGATCCGGTCGCAGGCGGTCATCGCCTTGCGCGGTAGATCACCACGTCCTCGCCGTGACGGTTCGTGCCCCGCTCGAGCCGGTAATTCGATTTCTCCAGCACGCGGCGCGATGCGCCGTTTGCGACATAGACGATGCCGATGAGAGACGGCAGCTCGAGTTGTGACAGCCCGATCTCAGTCAGCGCGGTCGCGGTCTCGCTGGCAAATCCCCGGCCCCAGAGACTGGGGGTGAACGCGTAGGCGATCTCGATCTCGTCCACGTCATCCACCAGGATGTGCCGGATGCCGGCCCGCCCGGCAAATGCGCCGTCTTTCGTGCGCAGTGTCCACAGGCCGAAACCGTATTGATCCCAGTGCGCCATGTTGACGGCGAGATACTTCTCCGTTGCCTCCGCCGAACGCACGCCGCCGATATAACGCGACGCTTCGGGATCCAGATGGAGCGCGACGAGGTCGGCGAGGTGACTTTCGTTCAGCCTCTCCGCGGTCAGGTTATCGGTACTGAAGCGATCCATGGAAGCAGGGTGTCGCCCGGAGCTGATCGCGATCTGGATGTTGTCGAGGCCGATGATGCCATCGTGCCGCTGTTTTGCCCGACAGGTCAACCGGCTCGCGGCCTTTAGGCTTTTGTTTAAGCATGGTCCTTTCGGAAAACCGCCGCGCACTTTTCCGGATCATGCTTTAGACCGGGCCGTGCGAGCCGGGCGGGACCATGTAGAGCGTCATCGCGAAGATCGTGTAGATGCAGAGCAGGAGGGCGCCGACGAACCAGGCCGAGCGTCCGCCATTGGTGACGAAGCTCGTCACCACGGTGGCGATCATGACCATGGTCACCGCTCCCGGCCAGAATTGAAGGTCCATGGGCTGCGGCCCGACGACGTAGCTCAGCAGCACGAGAACGGGTGCGACGAACAAGGCGATCTGGCTGGCGCTTCCGAGCGCGATGCTCACGCTCAAGTCGAGCCGGTTGCGGCGTGCCGCGGAAAACGCCACGGCCATCTCGGCCGCAGCCCCGACCAGGGCAACGACGATGAACCCGACGAATGCCGGGGTCATGCCGAGCGTTTCGGCGGCCTTCTGCACCGATGTTACGAAGATCTCGCTCACGAGTGCCACCAGCACGGTGACGATTCCCAGTGTCGGAACGGCGATCGCAATCGGCAGTATCGAGCCGCCTGCCTCGCCATGGTCGCTGCTTGCAAACAGCTCCTTGTGCGTCTTCAGCGCGAACAGCAGGCTGAGACCGTAGGCCGCAATCAGCAGGACCGCCAAGGCGGTGCTCAAGCGCTGCACCGTCGCCTCGTGGCCGGGAAAGTCGAGGTCGGCCACGGCCGAGGGTGACAACAGGGCGATCGTGGCCATCAGCAGCAGCGCGGAATGGAGCCTGCCGCCTGCCCGGTTGTATTCCTGCACGCGATGCCTCAATCCGCCCAGAAACAGCGATGCGCCCAGCATGAATAGCGAGTTGGTCACGATCGCACCCGCAATCGAGGCTTTGACCAGCATGTATTGACCGGCCTGCAACGCCGTGACCGCGATGATGAGCTCCGTGAGATTGCCAAGCGTGGCGTTCAACAGCCCGCCGACCGCATCGCCGGTCTTCTCGGCCACGGCCTCCGTCGCGTGGCTGAGCAGGCTCGCGAGCGGCACGATGGCGATCACGGCCAGCACGAACAGCAGCGTATGCGCGTCCGGCATGACATGCTCGAGCGCGATCACGACAGGCACGACAACCAGCAGCCACAGCAGCGGGCTGTGCCGGATTTCCCTGAGCAGCGCGTTCATGGTCCGTCCTACGCGGTCAGACCTCGACGCTGCCGCCGGAGCGGGCCCCGGTGTTGATCTAGCTCAACGGCTTGTGCGCCCTCGAACCGGCGCCTCAATAGCAGGGCGGATAGGGGTGATATCCACAAGCCCGGCGATAGCCATAGGCGCCATAGGCGGCAGCTCCCGCAGCTGCGGCACCGTAGTAAGCCCGCCGATGGACTCTGCGGTTGACGCCGGCAACGCTTCCCGGCGTGAGCGGGCGTCCGACGCGGGCCTCGGCGGTGTCAACGGACACGGCGAGCGCATCCACCGGCGAGGTGTGGAACGACAGGGGCGCTGCCGTGAACAGCGCGGCGGTGACGAACAGTCCGATCAGCTTGGCATGTCCGGTCATGTGCTCTCTCCCTTTGCAGGACGACGAGAAAGCGTGACAGGCCGGTGAGGTGGACCATTGACCGAAATCAATGGTCGCGGTTTCCTGGGATCGCCTGGCCCGGATGATTCCTGCACTCGCGTAAGCCATTGATTTCACGACCCCGGTCTACTGTGCATGGGGTTGTTTTCGCAATTTTAGTTTTGAGGGCTTCAGCCGGCGCCCAGCGCCACCGCGACGTTGTAGGTCAGGAGGCTCGCGGCATAGGCCAGCACCAGCATGTAGGTGAAGGTCACGGCCATCCAGGTCCAGCTTCCGGTCTCGCGCCGGATCACGGCCAGCGTCGAGGCGCATTGCGGGGCGAAGATGTACCAGGCCAGCATCGACAGCGCGGTGGCGAGCGACCATTTCGTCGCGAGCACCTGTCCGATCTGCTCGGCCGCTTCCTTGCCGCCTTCGATCGCATAGACGGTGCCGAGCGCCGCGACCGCGACCTCGCGCGCCGCCATGCCCGGGATCAGCGCGACCGCGATCTGCCAGTTGAAGCCGACCGGCGCGAGCAGCGGCTCGAGCGCCTTGCCGATGATGGCGGCGAGGCTGAAGTCGATGGCGGGCTCGGTGGCGCCCGCCGGCGGCTGCGGGAACGAGGCCAGGAACCAGATCAGCACCATCATCGAGAAGATCGTGGTGCCGGCCCGCACCAGGAACATCTTGGCGCGGGTGTAGATGCCGATCGCGATCGATTTCAGCTGCGGCATCTTGTAGTCCGGCAGCTCCAGCATGAACGGCGCCGGCGCATAGTCGCGCAGCATGAAGAACTTGATCAGGAACGAGACGGCAAGCGCGCTGATGATGCCGGCGGCGTAGAGGCCGAACATCACGAGGCCCTGCAGGTTGATGAAGCCCCAGACGTCCTTCGCCGGAATAAAGGCGGAGATGATCAGCGTGTAGACCGGAATGCGTGCCGAGCAGGTCATCAGCGGCGCGATCAGGATCGTGGTCAGCCGGTCGCGCTTGTTGTCGATCACGCGCGTCGCCATGATGCCGGGAATGGCGCAGGCAAAGCTCGACAGCAGCGGAATGAAGGCGCGGCCGTGCAGGCCGGCGCCGCCCATGATGCGGTCCATCAGGAACGCGGCGCGCGCCATGTAGCCGAAATCTTCCAGGAGCAGGATGAACAGGAAGATGATGATGATCTGCGGCAGGAACACGATAACGCTGCCGACGCCAGAGATCACGCCGTTCTGGAGGAAGCTCTGCAACAGGCCGGCGGGCAGGGTGGCGTGAACGAGCTCGCCGAGCGCATCAAAGCCCGAATTGAGCAGCTCCATCAGCGGCTGCGCCCAGGCGAACACCGCCTGGAACATCACGAACAGGATCAGCGCCAGCACGATGAGGCCGCCGACCGGATGCAGCACGACCGCGTCGATCCGCGCGGTCCAGGTGTCGGGTCTAGCAGGCAGGCTGACGCAGTCGGCGATGATGCGGTCGGCCTCGCGCTGGGTCGCGCGCAATTCGGATACGCTGAGCGCGCGCCAGCTGTTCGCCGCCGCCTCGGCGGCGAGCCTTACCGAGATCTCGTCGGTCAGCTTCAAGAGGTCGGCGGTGCCGCCCTTGCGCACCGCGATCGAGGTGACCACGGGCAGGCCGAGCTCCTTGGCGAGCCGCTCGACGTCGACCGTGATGCCGCGGCGGGCTGCGATGTCGAACATGTTGAGCACGAGCAGCATCGGCCGTCCGGTGCGCTTGAGCTCGAGCAGCAGGCGGATGGTCAGCCGCAAATTGGTGGAATCGGCGACGCACAGCACGAGATCGGGCACGGTCTCGCCGGAGGCCTTGCCGAGCACGAAGTCGCGGGTGATCTCCTCGTCGGGGCTGCGGCCGCGCAGCGAATAGGTGCCGGGCAGGTCGACCACCGAGACCTGACGTCCCAGGGGCGTGACGAAGAAGCCCTCCTTGCGCTCGACGGTGACGCCGGGATAGTTCGCGACCTTTTGCCGGCTGCCGGTCAGGGCATTGAACAGCGAGGTCTTGCCGCTGTTCGGCGTGCCCACCAGGGCGAGATGCAGCAGGGGTAATTCCATGGAATCACTGGTCCGGGGTCAGAGGTCCGGTCGCTATCTAGGCGACGATGATGGCCATGGCTTCGCGGCGGCGGACCGCAATCGTGATGCTGTCGACCCGCACGGCGATCGGGTCCCGCCCGACCAGCCCCTCGTGCAGGACCTCGACCCGGGCCCCCTCGACGAAGCCGAGCTCGATCAGGCGGCTCTCGAGCTCGATGTCGGAGAGCGCCGAGCCCGCCTCGCGAGCGGAAAGATGCTGGATGACGCCGGTATAGCCGCGCTGGGCCAGACCCAGCGGCATGTGCGGGCGCGTGTCATTGGTGTCGGTCATGCCCTGTATTTTCAACGCAAGGCATTGAGGTCAAGCGCGCGCGCTCCCTGAAACCGCACCTTAGAGTGATTTTAAAGTGCGGGTGGCGGAGCGCCGTCGAAGGCGCCCCCGAGGGCTGGGTTGGCTACTGGGCCGCGACCTTGTCCGGCTGGGGAGCCATCGCCCGGCTCTTGAAGTAGTCCAGGACGAACAGACGGATCGCCGACGACAGGTTGCCCTGCTGGCGGTTGTTGTCGATCTCGCCGACCAGCTCGGACAACGTCATGTTGCGCAGGCCGGAAATCTCCTTCATGCCGTTCCAGAACGCCTCTTCCAGGCTGACGCTGGTCTTGTGCCCGGCGACGACGATCGACCGTTTCACGACGGGCGACTTCATGGCTGCTCCTCGCGATCGATCTGATGCTGATCCAGGTGCGCCTTCGCCTTGTCCGCGCGCGTCTCCTCCGCCGACCGGTCCGCCTTCGTGCGGCCGAACTTCGTCCGGTTGGCGTCCGCCTGTTTCGCCGAGGCTTCCCGTTCGGCGCGCTTCCTGAAACGATTCAGGTTGATGACGTTCCCCATGCCGCGTCTCCATCATCCGATCCTTTCCAGGCAGGATGAAACACTCAGAAACAGGGTGCCGCACTGCGCCCCACAAGACTTGATCGCCATTCGCTTGTCCTCGTCAATCGGCCGCTCGGGCCATCAAACGATGAATTTCGCCCCCGTCGAGGGGCGGAAAGGCTGCGTAGCACGCCGTCCGGCCGGAACATTGACGGTAATCAAATCCCGCCCCTAAAGCCGCACATTTCTAGGGCGGCGAGCGTCCGTATCATTACGGATGGCTATCGGAATTCGGAGTTCTATCCCGGGCTGGTCATTTTCTCGGGGCGGACCAGGCGATCGAACTCGTCGGCCGAGACGAAGCCGAGCCGCAGCGCCTCCTCCTTCAGCGTGGTGCCGTTGGCATGGGCCGTCTTGGCCACCTTGGCGGCGTTGTCGTAGCCGATCTTCGGGGCCAGCGCCGTCACCAGCATCAGCGAGCGCTGCATCAGCTCACTGATGCGCTTTTCGTCGGCACGGATACCGCTCACGCAATGCTCGGTGAAGGATCGCGCGGCATCCGCCATCAGGCGGATCGAGTGCAGCATGTTGTAGGCGAGCACGGGCTTGTAGACGTTGAGCTCGAAATGGCCCTGGCTGCCGGCCACCGTGATCGCGGTGTGATTGCCGAACACCTGGCAGCAGACCATGGTCATCGCCTCGCACTGGGTCGGATTGACCTTGCCCGGCATGATCGAGGAGCCCGGCTCGTTCTCCGGCAGGATCAGCTCGCCTAGCCCCGAGCGCGGGCCTGATCCCAGGAGGCGGATGTCGTTGGCGATCTTGAACAGGCCTGTCGCGACCGAATTGATGGCGCCATGCACCAGCACATAGGCGTCGTTCGAGGCCAGAGCCTCGAATTTGTTGGCGGCGCTGGTGAAGGGCAGCTTCGTGATCGCGGCAACGTGCCTTGCGAACAGCTTTGCAAAGCGCGGCTTCGAGTTGAGGCCGGTGCCGACCGCGGTGCCGCCCTGCGCCAGGGGATAGAGGTCTTTCACTGCGACCTTGAGCCGGGCGATGCCGCTTTCCACCTGCGCCGCATAGCCGGAAAACTCCTGCCCGAGCGTCAGGGGCGTTGCATCCTGGGTGTGGGTGCGGCCGATCTTCACGATCTTCGCGAACGCCTTCTCCTTCTTGCGCAGCGCGCGGAGCAGCTCGCCGAGGGCCGGGACGAGATCGGCATTGATGCGGCTTGCGGCGGCGATGTGCATCGCGGTCGGAAACGAATCGTTCGACGACTGGCTCATGTTGACGTGATCGTTGGGATGCACCGGCTTCTTGGCGCCGAGCTCGCCGCCGAGCAGCTCGTTGGCGCGGTTGGCGATCACCTCGTTGAGGTTCATGTTGCTCTGCGTGCCCGAGCCGGTCTGCCACACGACGAGCGGGAAATGGTCATCGAGCTTGCCCTCGATCACCTCGCGCGCGGCGCTGATGATCGCATTGGCGCGGCGCCGGTCGAGCAGGCCGAGCTCGAGGTTGGACTGTGCCGCGGCGAGCTTGACGATGCCGAGCGCGTGCACCAGCGAGATCGGCATGCGGTCGGTGCCGATGCGAAAGTTCTGGCGCGAGCGTTCGGTCTGCGCGCCCCAATAGCGGTCGGCAGGGACCTCGATGGGACCGAAACTGTCGGTCTCGATGCGGGTGGCGGGGCGGGCGGTCTTCGCGCGGGCGGCTTTGGCCATGAGCACATCCATTCTGCCGCGCGAAACACCGCGCAGCGCTTTCATGTGCTTCTCTATATAGGGAGTTCGGCCGCGTGCGACGGGTTCGGGTCTAACCTAGATCATTTCTTGCGGAAACGATCGAGCCGCACCACTTCGGCGCCGCCCTGGTTCGGGGCCGCCGGCTCCTCCGTGCTTTCCGCCGTTTCGGGAGCAGGCGTCTGCACGGCGACAGCCGACGGCGCGGGAGCCGCCGGCAGCGTCTCGGGCGCGACCTCGGCGACGTCGGACGTGTCGAACTGCAGGCCGAACTTCACGGACGGATCGAGGAAGCTCTTGATGGCGCTGAACGGCACGATCAGCCGCTCCGGAATGCCGCCGAAGGACAGGCCGACCTCGAAGCGGTCTTCGAGCACGGTCAGATCCCAGAACTGATGCTGCAGGATGATCGTCATCTCTTCCGGATATTGCGCGAGCAGGCGCGACGACAGCTTCACGCCCTCGGCCTTCGACACGAAGGTGATGAAGAAATGGTGCTCGCCCGGCAGGCCTTGGGTCGCGGCATCGGTCAGCACCTTCCGCAGCACGCCGCGCAGCGCGTCGCGGGCCAGCACATCGTATCGGATATGATCGGTCGCCATGGTGGTCCTGTTGCATCCCCGAAGCCGGACCGTGCCGACCCGACTCGCCAAGCCGCAATAGTACCGCGCCTGACGGGTCAGCAGGAGTCCCCGCCGGGGAAGAAATCAAGAGTAAAGTGGAGGCTTCTGTTGCCAGGTGCCTCCGAACCCCGCCTAACGGAGCTTAACCCGTTAGGACTTCAGAATGGTCTTTCAAACTGCGTTACGCAGCCTGAGCAACCGGAGCAAAGTTGTCGTTGGCAACTATTGCATAGCCCGATAACGGCGGAACAATACCGGGAAAAAGTTCGCCCTTTACGCCCTCGTCGATCCTATTTCGCCCCCGCCAAAGCCCGCTTCGGGATGACCCGTTGGTGGGCTTTGGTGGAGGCGCCGGGTACCGCCCCCGGGTCCGAATGGTTTATTGCGACGACCGTTTATTTCCATAGCCGGCGAACCGGCAACCCCAATATAGGGCGCAAAGGTTTCGAATGACAGGTGTTTCGCGCGGCGATCCCACGGTTCCCTTTGGATAGGTTCCGGATGGCCTTCCCTATGATCTTGGCCGCGTGGAGCCTCGCGTTCTAAGCTCCTGACATGTCCACGGATTCAGCACCGGCCGCCCAAGAGCCGGATCGAGAGCCGGATATCCCCGCCACCCATGCCCCCGCGCCCGGCCTGCTCGCGCTTTTCCTGGCCTTCGCCCGGATGTCGCTGGCCGGCTTCGGCGGGGTTTTGGTGTTTGCCCGGCGGGCGATCGTCGAGCAGCACCGCTGGATGAATGCGGACGAGTTCAACGAGACCTTTGCGCTCTGTCATTTCCTGCCCGGACCTAACATCGTCAATCTGTCCATGGTGTTCGGATCAAGGCTGCGCGGCATCGCGGGCGGGCTTGCCGCCTTTGCCGGGTTGTTGCTGCCGCCGACGCTGATCATGACGGTGCTTGCGACCATCTACGCCCGTTACGGTGACCTCGACGTGCTGCGCCGCAGCCTCGCCGGCATCTCCTGCGCGGCGGTCGGTCTCTTGATCGCGGTAGTGTTCCGCATGATGACGCCGCTGCTGAAGCGGACGGATCCCCTCGCACTGATCCTGATGGCCGGCGTGTTCCTCGCCATCGGCGTGCTCCGCCTGCCGCTTCCGGCGGTGCTGCTGGTCGCGATCCCCATCAGTGTCGGCGCCACTTTTTTCCTGCGGCGGAAAGTAGCAGCATGAAGCCTGAGAATCCGATCTGGGCGCTGATCTCCACCTTTGGACTGATGTCGCTGCTCGCCGTTGGCGGCGCCGCGGCGGCGGTGCCCGAGATGCACCGCATCGCGGTCGAGGTGCATCACTGGATGACCGACAAGCAGTTCACCGACGCCTATGCGATCGCGCAGCTCTCGCCAGGTCCGAACGTGCTTATCGTGACGTTAATCGGCTATGCCGTCGCCGGCATTCCCGGCGCGCTGGCGGCGACGCTGGCGATGTGCCTGCCGACGGCGCTGCTTGCCTATTATGTCAGCCGGCTCCTGAACCGGCCCAGCCAATCGCGCTGGCCCGGTTTGATTCAGGCTGCACTGGTTCCGCTTTCGATCGGCTTGATGGCGGCGAGCGCCCTGATCCTGGCCCAGTCGACCGATCGCACGATTGCTGCAGTGCTTCTGACCGCAATGGTTGCGGTGATCGCGTCCGTCTCGCGCATCAATCCACTCTGGCTCCTGCTCGCCGGGGGACTGTTGGGTTTCGCTGGCATTGTGTAATGAAAATCGCTAGGCAGTGGTCGGGCGGGGGATCCATTTCCAGCCGATTTAGAACAACAGTGCTCGTGACTTACGGGTCGCGGAGGAGACATGCATGGCCGATACGATGGGCCACTCGGCGACAGCCACCCGAAACACATCGGTGGCGCTCGGCTTCTGTCTGCTGGCGATTGCGCCGCAGATTTTCGAATTCATCTGGTCGATAGGGACGATTTTCGGTTGGGGCGCGGGGCGCGGCCCGGCCACGGTCGTGATCAGCCACGCCACCGCGTTGCTCGCCGGTGCGCCCGGTACGTTGATCGGAGCGGCCAGCGGTGACACCAAGAAGGCGTCGTCCGAGGTGCTGCTCGCGCTGATTTATTCCTATCCGATCTTTGCCGTGGCGATCGTCACGCTGTTCATGACCATCAGGTCGGCGCAGGACTATGTCGGCGGGGTCATCCTGATGGCGCTGGCGCTGTTTGCGCTGTGGGCCTCGAGCGATCTGCAGGGCATGCGCGGCTTCTCCTTCGGCGCGGGCACTGCGCCGCGGATGTTCGGCGGACTGCTGGTGGCCTTGTCCGCCGGCATCGCCCTGACCGGCCTTTTGACCGATGGGCCGGCGATGGCCCATTACTCATGGCGCGGGCCGATGTTCGTGATGGCGGCGATCGTGTTCTTCGCGCTGGCGATCCGGCCGCTCGGCCTCGTGGTCACGGCCTTTGCGAGCTTCATGATCGCGGCGACGGGGTCGCATGAGACGCGCTGGCTGGAGGCCGCCATCGTCGGCGCCTGCCTGACGCTTGGCTGCGCAATCCTCTTTCCCTACGTGCTCGGGCTACCGATGCCGATGTTTCCGCGTTTCCTGATCCAGTGAGGGCGTGATGGATATTTTTGCCAACCTCGCTCACGGCTTTGCCGTCGCGCTCTCTCCGATCAACCTCCTGATGTGCCTGATCGGTGCCCTCGTCGGCACGCTGGTCGGCGTTCTGCCGGGCATCGGCACCATCGCCACCGTCGCGATGCTGCTGCCGATCACCTTCGGACTGCCGCCGGTCGGTGCGCTGATCATGCTCGCCGGCATCTATTACGGCGCCCAGTATGGCGGCTCGACCACGTCGATCCTGGTCAATATTCCAGGTGAGGCGACATCGGTCGTCACCGCCATCGACGGTCACCAGATGGCCAAGCAGGGCCGCGCCGGCCCGGCGCTGGCGATCGCGGCGATCGGCTCGTTCTTCGCCGGCTGCGTCGCGACCGTTTTGATCGCCGTGCTCGGTGCGCCACTCACAAAACTCGCGCTGGCGTTCGGCCCGGCCGAATATTTCTCGCTGATGGTGCTCGGCCTGATCTTCGCCGTGGTGCTGGCCAAGGGCTCGGTGCTGAAGGCGATCGCGATGATCGTGTTCGGCCTCTTGCTGTCGATGGTCGGCTCGGACATCGAGACCGGCGCCTCGCGCATGGCCTTCAACATTCCGGAGCTCGCCGACGGCCTCGGCTTTGCGACGGTGGCGATGGGTGTGTTCGGCTTTGCCGAGATCATCCGCAATCTCGACCATGGCGCCGAGATGAACCGCGATCTCGTGCAGCAGAAGATCACCGGCCTGATGCCGACCAGGAAAGACCTAAAGGACTCCGCGCCGGCGATCTTGCGCGGCACCGTGCTCGGCTCCATCCTCGGCATCCTGCCCGGCGGTGGTGCGGTCATCGCCTCGTTCGCGGCCTATACGCTCGAGAAGAAGCTTGCGAAGGATCCGAAGCGGTTCGGCCGCGGCGCGATCGAGGGCGTGGCGGCGCCGGAAAGCGCCAACAACGCCGCGGCGCAGACCTCCTTCATCCCGCTCTTGACGCTCGGCATCCCGCCGAACGCGGTGATGGCGCTGATGGTGGGCGCGATGACCATCCACGGCATCGTGCCGGGTCCGCAGGTGATGCAGAAGCAGCCCGACCTCGTCTGGGGCATGATCGCCTCGATGTGGATCGGCAATCTGATGCTGATCATCATCAACCTGCCGCTGGTCGGAATCTGGGTCCGGCTGCTCCGCGTGCCGTACCGGCTGATGTTCCCGTCGATCGTGATCTTCTGCGCGATCGGCATCTACTCGGTGAACAACGCACCGGTCGACGTCATCCTCGCCGGCGTGTTCGGTCTCGTCGGCTACTGGCTGATCAAGCACGATTTCGAGCCGGCGCCGCTGCTGCTCGGCATGGTGCTCGGACCGCTGATGGAAGAGAACCTGCGCCGCGCGCTGCTGATCTCGCGCGGCGACTGGAGCGTGTTCCTGACGCGTCCGCTGTCGGCGGTGCTGCTCGCGATCGCAGCGAGCCTGCTGCTGCTCACGGTGCTGCCCGCGTTGCGCTCGAAGCGCGACCAGGTGTTCACCGAATCCGAGAACTGAGGGCGCGGGCGCTGCGTGCCTGCGTCGGCGCGCCGCATTCGGAAGTCGAATCGACTTGTGTGACGGCTTCGTGAAATGAAAATGCCGGCCTTTTGGCCGGCATTTTTGTTTGGTCCAAGGACCGATACGGGGATCGACATGACCTTCATTCGCGCGCTCACAGGCGCATGTGCCGCAGCGCTCACGTCGCTGTGCGCTTCTGTTGCGCCGGCTGAGGCGCAGACTTATCCGACGCGCAGCATCACCATGATCGTGCCGTTTGCGGCCGGCGGTCCGACCGACGTCATCGCGCGCATCGTCACCGGGCATATGGCGCAGACGCTCGGACAGAGCATCATCATCGAGAACGTGGTCGGCGCCGGCGGCACCACCGCGACCACCCGCGCCGCGCGTGCAGCCAATGACGGCTATACGCTGATTACCGGGCATATGGGCACCCATGCGGCCTCCGTGCCGCTCTATCCCAAGCTCGCCTATCATCCCGAGAAGGACTTCGAGCCGATCGCGCTGCTCGCGGGTACCCCGATCCTGATCCTCGCGCGCAAGGACTTTCCGCCGAAGGATTTGAAGGAGTTCGTGGCCTATGTGAAGGCCAACGCCGAGAAGGTGAACGCTGCCCATGCCGGCGTCGGCTCGGTCTCGCACGTCTCCTGCGAGCTGCTGCACTCGATCCTCGACATCAAGCCGGTCGGCGTGCCCTTCAACGGCACGGGACCCGCGATGAACGCGCTGGTGGCGGGGCAGGTCGACTACATGTGCGACCAGATCGTCAACGCCGTGCCGCAGATCAATGCCGGCACCATCAAGGCCTATGCGATCGCAACGCCGGAGCGCAATCCGTCGCTGCCGAACGTGCCGACGACGGCGGAAGCGGGCCTGCCGAAATTCCAGGCCCAGGCCTGGAATGCGATGTTCGCGCCCAAGGGAACTTCGCCGGCGATCCTGGCCAGCCTGAATGCTGCGGCCAGCAAGGCGCTCGACGACGAGACCGTGAAGAAGCGCCTGCTCGAGCTCGGCAGCGTCATCCCGGGCCCCGCGGAGCGGACGCCGGAGGCGCTGGCCACCCTCGTGAAGAACGAAATCGCAAAATGGACCCCGGTGCTCAAGCCGGCAACTTAGGCAATGCGATCAAGCCGATAGGGCAAGGGGCGGGACGTAAGTTCCGCCCCTTGTCGTTTGCGCCGGGACCACTCACTTTTCCGGGTATAATCGGAGCGGACAGCGAATCGCCGCTGTTGCAGCGCGGGGGCGGTCGCTAAGTTCGCCGCCTCCCCAAAGGCTCAGTCGCACATGCACCAGTATCAGGACCTGCTCGAGCGGATTCTTTCAGACGGCGCCGAGAAGACCGACCGAACCGGCACCGGTACGCTCTCGGTGTTCGGCCACCAGATGCGCTTCAATCTGTCGGCCGGCTTCCCGATGCTGACCACCAAGCGGCTGCCACTGAAGGCGATCATCCACGAGCTGCTGTGGTTCCTGAAGGGCGACACCAACATCAAATATCTCAGGGACAACGGCGTCACCATCTGGGACGAATGGGCGGATGCCAATGGCGATCTCGGCCCGGTCTATGGCCATCAATGGCGCTCCTGGCCGGCGCCCGACGGCCGCAGCATCGACCAGATTGCGAACGTGGTCGATATGATCAAGCGCAATCCGGACTCGCGCCGCCTGATCGTCTCGGCGTGGAATCCAGCCGAAGTCGACAAGATGGCGCTGCCGCCGTGCCATTGCCTGTTCCAGTTCTACGTCGCAGGCGGCAAGCTGTCCTGCCAGCTCTATCAGCGTTCGGCCGACGTCTTCCTCGGCGTGCCCTTCAATATCGCCTCCTATGCGCTGCTGACGATGATGGTGGCGCAGGTCACCGGCCTGAAGCCCGGCGACTTCGTGCATTCGTTCGGCGATACCCATCTCTACTCCAACCATCTGGAGCAGGCCCGGCTTCAGCTCACGCGCGCGCCGCGCGCGCTGCCGGTGATGCGGATCAATCCCGACGTGAAGGACATCTTCTCCTTCCGCTTTGAGGATTTCGAGCTCGTCGGCTATGACCCGCATCCGCACATCAAGGCGGAAGTCGCGGTTTAGCGCCGATGTCGCTCAACATCCGCCGTGTGCGCCCGGGCGAAGCCGGGCTCGTTCTCGCTTTCATCCGCGAGCTCGCCGAATACGAAAAACTCTCGCACGAGGTGGAGGCGACCGAGGCTGACATCGCTGACGCGCTGTTCGGCGAGAGGCCGCAGCTCTATTGCGCGATCGCAGAGTGGAACGGCGAGCCGGTCGGCTTCGCGGTGTGGTTTACGAATTTCTCCACCTTCAGCGGCCGCCATGGCATCTATCTCGAAGATCTCTACGTGCGGCCGTCGCACCGGGGCAGGGGCCTCGGCAAGGCCCTGCTGGTCTATCTCGCCAAGGAATGCGTCGACAACGGTTGGTCCCGCCTGCAATGGGCGGTGCTCGACTGGAACGCGCCGTCGATCGCGTTCTACAAATCTCTCGGCGCCGTCATGATGGACGACTGGACGCTGTGCCGTGTCACCGGGCCAGCGCTGACGCGGCTTGCCGGGAGTGCGCCCTGATGGAGATCGTCTTCGTCGTCGCGATCGCGGAGAACGGCGTCATCGGCGCCGGCAACGCCATGCCGTGGCGCATGAAATCCGACATGGCGCGCTTCAAGGCGCTCACGATCGGCAAGCCCGTGGTCATGGGCCGCAAGACCTTCGAATCCCTGCCCCGGCCGCTGCGGGACCGCACCAACATCGTGATCACGCGCGATGCGGCCTATCGCGCCAACGGCGCCATTGTCACGACATCGGCCGCTGATGCCGGCGCGGTTGCACTTGGCGACGCCCTGCGGCGTTCGGTCACCGAGATCGCGGTGATCGGCGGCGCCGAGATCTATCGGCAATGGCTCGATCGCGCCGATCGCCTCGAGATCACCGAAGTGCACGCGCGCCCCGAAGGCGACACGCGTTTCGACATCGACAAGGCGGAATGGGACGAGGTTGAACGTATCCGCCATGCTGCCGGCCCCGACGACAGCGCCGACTTCTCCTATGTGACATATCGTCGGCGGCGCGGCCATTAACCGCTTTCGTCAATGTTTACATTGACTTTTTCGTGCCCGAGCATAGCTCGAAAGACGGCGAAGGCTGCGTTGTAAGGGACTTGCCTGTCCCCTATAAAGCCGGACCGGACAAAGCGGGCGGGGGCAATTCCACCCTGCCGAGGAGAGCGTCGAATGCCGTGGAAGAATCAGGGCGGTGGCCCATGGGGCTCGGGTCCGAAGGGACCATGGGGCTCAGGCCCGCAACCGGTCGGGCCGAGGCCGCCGGATCTGGAAGACCTTCTGCGTCGCGGCCAGGACCGCCTCCAGCAGATCATGCCGGGAGGCTATTTCTCCGGCATCGGCATCACGCTGATCGTGCTGCTGATTGTCGCGTTCTGGCTGCTGTCGGGCTTCTTCCGCGTGCAGTCCGAAGAGCTCGGCGTCGTGCTGCGCTTCGGCAAGCATGTTCGCACCGTGCAGCCGGGCCTGAACTATCATCTGCCCTATCCGATCGAGACAGTGCTGCTGCCCAAGGCGCTGCGCGTCAACACCATCTCCATCGGCATGACGCTGATCGACGATCCGGCGCGGCGCGGCCGCTCCATTCGTGACGTGCCGGAAGAGAGCCTGATGCTGACCGGCGACGAGAACATCGTCGATGTCGACTTCACCGTGCTCTGGCGCATCAAGCCGGATGGCGTCGGCGACTTCCTCTTCAACATCCAAAATCCCGAAGGCACCGTGAAGGCGGTCTCCGAGAGCGCGATGCGCGAGGTGATCGGCCGCTCGCAGATCCAGCCGATCCTCACCGGCGCGCGCAACGTCACCGAGCAGGGCGTGCAGGAGCTGATCCAGAAGACCCTGGACAGCTACGGCGCCGGCATTCAGGTCAGCCAGGTGCAGATGCAGAAGGTCGATCCGCCGGCGCAGGTGATCGACGCCTTCCGCGACGTCCAGGCGGCGCGCGCCAATCTCGAGCAGTTGCAGAACGAGGCACAGACCTACGCCAACCAGGTGGTGCCGCAGGCGCGCGGACGCTCGGCGCAGATCATGCAAGCCGCCGAAGGTTACAAGGAGCAGGCGGTTGCCGAGGCCAAGGGCCAGAGCGCGCGCTTCCTGAAGGTGTACGAGGAATACAAGAAGGCGCCCGACGTGACGCGTGAACGGATCTATCTGGAGACGATGGAGCGCGTGCTCGGCGGCGCGGACAAGCTCGTCTATGACGGCGGGCCCTCGGGCCAGGGCATCGTGCCCTATCTGCCGCTCGGCGAACTGACGACCAAGCGGCCGCCTACCACCGGTCCGCAGTCGAGCGGAGGTAGCCGATGAGGTCCCCGGTCACAGGTATCGTCACCCTGCTCGCCCTCCTGCTCGTCGTGATCGTCGGCTACATGTCGTTGTTCACGGTGCAGCAGACCGAGCAGACCATCGTGCTGCAGTTCGGCCGGCCCGTCGACGTCGTCACCGCACCCGGCCTGCACTTCAAGGCGCCGTGGAATTCGGTGATCAACATCGACAAGCGGATTCTCGACCTGGAGAACCCGTCGCAGGAAGCGATCGCCTCCGATCAGAAGCGGCTCGTGGTCGACGCCTTCGCGCGCTACCGCATCAAGGACGCGCTGCGCTTCTATCAGAGCGTCGGCTCGATCCAGGCTGCCAACATCCAGCTCACCACGCTCCTGAACGCGGCGCTGCGCCGCGTGCTGGGCGAGGTCACCTTCATCAACGTGGTGCGCGACGATCGCGAGAAGCTGATGCAGCGCATCCGCGACCAGCTCGATCGCGAGGCCGACGGTTACGGCATCCAGGTCGTCGACGTCAGGATCCGCCGCGCCGACC
This sequence comes from Bradyrhizobium sp. TM233, assembly GCF_036247965.1. Lineage (NCBI taxonomy): Bacteria > Pseudomonadati > Pseudomonadota > Alphaproteobacteria > Hyphomicrobiales > Nitrobacteraceae > Bradyrhizobium > Bradyrhizobium sp. TM233. The sequence continues at coordinate 167,847 of NZ_BTIG01000002.1, forward strand.
TGCCGGAGCAGAACAGCCAGGCGGTCTATCAACGTATGAAGACGGAGCGCGAGCGCGAGGCGGCCGAGTTCCGCGCACAGGGCGGCCAGAAGGCCCAGGAGATCAAGTCCAAGGCCGATCGTGAGGCGACCGTCATCGTCGCGGAAGCGAATTCGCAGGCCGAGCAGACCCGGGGTGCCGGCGATGCCGAGCGCAACCGCCTGTTCGCCGAAGCCTACAGCAAGGATGCCGACTTCTTCGCCTTCTACCGGTCGATGACGGCCTACGAGAACGGGCTGAAGTCGAACGACACCCGCTTCCTGCTGCGGCCGGACTCGGATTTCTTCCGGTACTTCAGTAACCCGTCCGGCAAGATGGCGACCGAGACGCCGGCGAAGCCGTAAGCTAGACAAAGGGCGGCGGATTTCGCCGCCCTTCGTCCAGACAAGAATAGCATCACGGGAGGTTCCAATCCGATGAGGTCCATTGCGTTCGCCGACTTCCTCATCGGCTTGGGCATCCTGTTCGTGCTGGAAGGCTTGATGTTCGCGGCAAGTCCTAACTGGATGCGCAAGGCCATGAAGAGCGCCATCGCCACGCCGGACAACATCCTGCGGGCAGTCGGGATCGGTTCGGCCGTCGTCGGCCTGGTCCTGATCTGGGTTATGCGGCGCCCAATTTAGGCGTCGCGCCAACGCCAAAGTGAAGGCGACAGACCGGTTTTCGCCGTATTATCGGGGTTCTGAGGCCCGTTAAGCTCCGCGCTTGCGCCGTCCTCCCGTCAAGCGCAGTCTGGCGCCGAATCCCTCTCTCTGGAGATCACAATGACCGCTGCCACCATTGCCCCGTCCCGCTCGCGACTTGGTGTGCGAATTGGGCTGGCCGCGCTCGCCGTCGCTGGTTTCAGCGCGTTCGGTACGCCGGTCTATGCGCGCGGACCGGAGGGCATCGCGGACGTCGCCGAGAAGGTGATCGACGCGGTCGTCAACATCTCGACCTCGCAGACCGTCGAGGCCAAGGGCGGCGGCAGCAACGCCATGCCGCAATTGCCGCCCGGCTCGCCCTTCGAGGAGTTCTTCGACGACTTCTTCAAGAACCGCAAAGGTCCGGGCGGCAGCAAGGGTGGCGAGCGCGGCGACGGCGGCCAGCCGCCGCGCAAGACCAACTCGCTCGGAAGCGGCTTCATCATCGACACGTCAGGCGTCGTCGTCACCAACAACCACGTCATCGCGGACGCCGACGAGATCAACGTCATCCTCAACGACGGTACCAAGATCAAGGCCGAGCTGGTCGGCGTCGACAAGAAGACCGACCTTGCGGTGCTGAAGTTCAAGCCGACCAAGCCGCTGGTCGCGGTGAAGTTCGGCGATAGCGACAAGCTGCGTCTCGGTGACTGGGTGGTCGCGATCGGCAACCCGTTCAGCCTGGGCGGCACGGTGACGGCCGGCATCGTCTCGGCCAAGAACCGCGACATCTCCTCGGGTCCCTATGACAGCTACATCCAGACCGACGCCTCCATCAACCGCGGCAATTCCGGCGGTCCGCTGTTCAACCTCGACGGCGACGTCATCGGCGTCAACACGCTGATCATCTCGCCCTCGGGCGGCTCGATCGGCATCGGCTTCGCCGTGCCCTCGAAGACGGTCGCAGGCGTCGTCGACCAGCTCCGTCAGTTCGGCGAGCTGCGCCGCGGCTGGTTAGGGGTGCGCATCCAGAGCGTCACCGACGAGATCGCCGAGAGCCTCAACATCAAGCCGGCGCGCGGCGCGCTGGTTGCCGGCGTCGACGACAAGGGCCCGGCCAAGCCGGCCGGCATCGAGCCGGGCGACGTCGTCGTCAAGTTCGATGGCAAGGACGTCAAGGATCCGAAGGACCTGTCCCGCGTCGTCGCCGACACCGCGGTCGGCAAAGAGGTCGACGTCGTCATCATCCGCAAGGGCAAGGAGGAAACCAAGAAGGTCACGCTCGGCCGCCTCCAGGATCCCGACAAGGTGCAGGCCGCGGTGAAGACCGACGAGCCCGCGCCCGAAAAGACCGTGACGCAGAAGGCGCTCGGCCTTGATCTTGCGGTGCTGAACAAGGATCTGCGCACGCGCTACAAGATCAAGGAGAGCGTCAAGGGCGTGGTCGTCACCAATGTCGACGCCAATTCCGACGCCGCCGAGAAGCGCCTCTCCGCCGGCGACGTCATCGTCGAGGTCGCGCAGGAGGCCGTCACCAGCGGCGCCGACATCCAGAAGCGGGTCGACCAGCTCAAGAAGGACGGCAAGAAGTCGGTGCTGCTGCTGGTCTCCAACGCCGACGGCGAACTGCGGTTCGTGGCGCTGAGCGTGCAGTAGTTGCTAGGGCAGTCTCGAAGGGTGGGCAAAGGCGCATAGCGCCGTGCCCACCGACTTTCCACTATCGCTGCGAGAGTGGTGGGCACGGCGCCAGCGCGCCTTTGCCCACCCGACGGCTTCTGAGCGAACAGCGAGAGCTGACGACGAGAGAGGCTACCCCTCCACGAACTCGTCCCGCCGATACCCCTGCGCATACAGCAGCGCGGTGAGGTCGCCGTGGTCGATCCGCGCCGCTGCCGCGGCCGCCACGGCCGGCTTGGCATGATAGGCGACGCCCAGTCCCGCCGCCTGGATCATGGCGAGATCGTTGGCGCCGTCGCCGACCACGACCGAGTCGATGTCGTCGAGATCGAACGACTCCATCAGATCCACCAGCGTGGCAAGCTTCGCCGCGCGGCCCAGAATCGGCTCCTTCACCTCGCCGGTGAACTTGCCGTCGCGCACGACGAGCTCGTTGGCGCGGTTCTCCTGGAAGCCGATCCTGGCGGCGACCGCGGTCGTGAACAGCGTGAAGCCGCCGGAGACGAGACAGGTATAGGCGCCGTGGGCGCGCATGGTCGCGACCAATTCGCGGCCGCCCGGGGTCAGCGTGATGCGCTTGGCCAGCACCTCGTCGACCACGCCGGCGGGCAGGTCCTTCAGCAGCGCGACGCGCTCGCGCAGCGCCGGCTCGAACTCGATCTCGCCGCGCATCGCGCGTTCGGTGATGGCGGCCACGTGGGCCTTCATCCCGACGAGATCGGCGAGCTCGTCGATGCATTCCTGGCCGATCATGGTGGAATCCATGTCGGCGAGAAAAAGTCTCTTGCGCCGGGCGCCGACTGGCTGCACGACGATGTCGACGGGCAGGTCGCCGCGAAGCTCACGAAGCCGCTCCTCGATGGCGTGACGGTCGCCTTCGAGGCTACTGTCGGCGCCGAAGGGGATGTCGACCGCGACCCCGTCGAACAGCCAGTGCGCGGGAGCTGCCTGGGGCAGCACGGCGCGGGCGCCATCGACGATGGTCGAGTCGAGAGCGGGATTGTCGGGGTTGCAGATCAGCGTGGCGACGAGGGACATTTGAGGTTTTCGTGAGCGAGGGGCAAGTCAGCAGAAGCCATGTCGGCAAGGCCGTGCTTATCGCAGGCCCGACCGCCAGCGGCAAGTCGGCGCTGGCGCTGGAGCTTGCCCTCAGCACGGACGGGGTCGTCATCAATGCCGATTCCATGCAGGTCTATCGCGACCTCCGCATCATCACGGCGCGTCCCACACAAATCGAGGAAGCGCGCGCGCCGCATCGCCTGTACGGTCATGTCGATGCAGCCGTGAATTTCTCGGCCGGTGCCTGGGTGAGTGATGCCGCCAAGGCGCTCGACGAGGCGAAAGCGGAAGGCCGTCTGCCGATCTTCATCGGCGGCACCGGGCTTTATTTCAAGGCGCTGACGGCCGGGCTCTCCGTGGTGCCGCCAATTCCCGCCGAGGTGCGCGAGGACGTGCGCGCGCGGCTGGAACGGAACGGTGCGGAGGCGCTGCATGCGGAACTGGCGCGTCGTGATCCACCCGCAGCGGAGCGATTGAACCTGCGTGACCGCACGCGCATTGCGCGCGCACTCGAAGTGGTCGAGGCGACCGGCCGTTCGCTGCTCGACTGGCATCGGGAGGGCCAGCCGCCGCTGCTACCGAAGGACAGTTTTCGCGCGGTGTTTCTCGCCCCCGACCGCGACGAGCTTTACGCCCGCATCGATGCCCGCTTCGATGCCATGCTGGGCACCGGTGCATTGAGCGAGGTCGAGCGGCTCGCGGCCAGACACCTCGATCCGCTGCTGCCGGCGATGAAGGCCCATGGCGTGCCGGCCCTGATCCGGCATCTGCGCGGTGAGCTCAGCCTGGAGGACGCCGCAGGAATCGGCCGCGCCGACACCCGCCACTATGCCAAGCGGCAATTCACCTGGTTCCGGCACCAATTGCCGGAGTTCGAATGGGTGAAGCCGGGGGAGGCGAGGGGATGGCTCGCCGCCATTGTGAACGCGGCCCGCGACCTCGCCTGAGGCGCTTTTCTGTCCGGGTTCCCAAATTTACCTCTCGCCGAACCCGGGGAACACCGCTACACTGCCAAAATCGCGCGGGAACGGCCGCATCGCCTTGACATCCAGGCTTTGGCCGCTATGTTTCGCGCAACCTTTGGGAAGCCGGGCGCCTGCCATGCGTAACATTATTACCAAACTCCTTATCGCCGTCGTACCCAGGCACACCGCCGGGGGTGGCTAGCTGCCATCCACATGACAGGCGGTGTGCATGGGCCCTCTTCGGGGCCTTTTTTATTTCCCGAACCCGACACGAACGAAGCCGCTGACAACAGCGCATCCGGAGCAAGCCAATGAGCGACAAGAGCCACGATCCGAACCAGATGACCGGCGCCGCGATGATCGTCCGCGCGCTCATCGATCACGGCGTGACCGACATTTTCGGCTATCCCGGCGGCGCGGTGCTTCCGATCTACGACGAGATCTTCCAGCAGAGCGAGGTCCAGCACATCCTGGTCCGTCACGAGCAGGGCGCGGGCCATGCCGCCGAAGGTTATGCGCGCTCGACCGGCAAGCCGGGCGTTGCGCTGGTGACGTCAGGCCCCGGCGCCACCAACATGGTGACGCCGCTCACCGACGCGCTGATGGACTCGATCCCGCTGGTCTGCATCTCCGGCCAGGTGCCGACGCATCTGATCGGCAACGACGCGTTCCAGGAATGCGACACCGTCGGCATCACGCGTCCCTGCACCAAGCACAATTGGCTGGTGCGCGACGTCAACGATCTCGCAAAAGTGCTGCACGAGGCGTTCTACGTTGCGACCACGGGCCGTCCCGGCCCCGTCTTGGTCGACGTTCCCAAGGACGTGCAGTTCGCGACCGGCACCTATCATCCGCCGCGCAAGTCCGACGTGCACCGCTCCTACGCGCCGCGCGTCAAGGGCGATGCGACCCAGATCCGCAAGGCCGTGGCGCTGCTCGCCAATGCCAAGCGCCCCGTGATCTACAGCGGCGGCGGCGTCATCAATTCCGGCCCCGAGGCGACCAGGCTGCTGCGCGAGCTGGTCGAGGTCACCGGCTTTCCGATCACCTCGACGCTGATGGGCCTCGGTGCCTATCCGGCGTCGGGCAAGAACTGGCTCGGCATGCTCGGCATGCACGGCACCTACGAAGCCAACATGACGATGCATGATTGCGACGTCATGCTGTGCGTCGGCGCGCGTTTCGACGACCGCATCACCGGCCGCGTCGACGCGTTCTCGCCGGGCTCGAAGAAGATCCACATCGACATCGACCCGTCCTCGATCAACAAGAACATCCGCGTCGACGTGCCGATCATCGGCGATTGCGGCAACATCCTCGGCGACATCCTCCAGGTGTTCAAGGCGGAGGCGAAGAAGCCCGACATCAAGGCGTGGTGGCAGCAGATCGCGCAGTGGCGCGCCCGCAACTCGCTGTATTACAAGAAGAGTAACGACTTCATCCTGCCGCAGCACGCGATCCAGAGCCTGTTCGAGGCGACGCGCGGCAAGGATACCTACATCACGACGGAAGTGGGCCAGCACCAGATGTGGGCGGCGCAGTTCTTCGGCTTCGAGGAGCCGCATCGCTGGATGACGTCGGGCGGTCTCGGCACCATGGGCTACGGCCTGCCGGCCGCGGTCGGCGTGCAGGTTGCCCATCCCGACAGCCTGGTCATCGACATCGCGGGCGATGCGTCGGTGCAGATGACGATGCAAGAGATGTCGACGGCGGTTCAGTACGAGCTGCCGATCAAGATCTTCATCCTGAACAACCAGTACATGGGCATGGTGCGGCAGTGGCAGCAGCTGCTGCATGGCAACCGGCTGTCGCATTCCTACTCGGAGGCGATGCCGGACTTCGTCAAGCTCGCGGAAGCCTACGGCGGCGTCGGCTTCCAGGTGCACAAGCCCGGCGATCTCGACGGTGCCATCCAGGAGATGATCTCGGTCAAGCGCCCGGTGCTGTTCGACTGCCGCGTCGCGTCGCTGGAAAACTGCTTCCCGATGATTCCGTCCGGCAAGGCGCACAACGAGATGCTGTTGCCGGAGCAGGCCAACGACGAGGCCACCGCCAAGGCGTTCGCCGGCGGCAAGGCGCTGGTGTGACGCGAGACATTTGAGGGGACGACAATGAACCAGCCCGCATCCGCCTACTTCATCGAAGAGCGCCACGATCCGAACGAGACGCATACGCTCGCGGTGCTCGTGCAGAACGAGCCGGGCGTGCTCGCGCGCGTCATCGGCCTGTTTTCGGGCCGCGGCTACAACATCGAAAGCCTTACGGTCTCGGAGACCGAGGCCCAGAAGCACCTGTCGCGCATCACCATCGTCACCACGGGGACGCCGATGGTGATCGCGCAGATCAAGAACCAGCTCGACCGCATGATCCCGGTCTACCAGGTCGTCGACATGACCCAGACCCGGCGCTCGATCGAACGGGAGCTCGCGATGGTGAAGGTGCGGGGGCAGGGCGAGCATCGGGTCGAGGCGCTCAGGCTCGCGGATGCGTTCCGCGCCCGCGTGATCGACGCAACGACCGAGAGCTTTGTGTTCGAGATCACAGGCAATACGGACAAGATCAATCAATATATCGACCTGATGCGCCCGCTCGGCCTCGTCGAGGTGTCGCGCACCGGCGTTGCCGCGATCGGCCGCGGGCCTGAAGGGATGTGAACCATGCTGGCGCGCGACTGGTACTATAACGAGCGGAACCGGATGGGGATCGAGCCCGCGGTGGCCTCGATCTACGACGCCCACGACGATGCCGATCTGCGGGCGCGCGCCGCGCTGAAAATGCTGGGAGTCCAGCGCGGCTGGCGCATCGCCGACATCGGCTGCGGCAACGGCGTGCTGGCGACCGAAGCCGCGCTGCTGGGCGCCGAGGTCGACGCCATCGACATCTCGCCGGCGATGCTGGCGCTTGCGGAGATCTACGCGCGCGATCGCAAGGCGCCCGTGCGCACCCAGTCCGCCGGCCTGCTCAGCTTCGCCTATCGGCCGGAATCCTACGATCTGATCGTCAGCGAATTCACGCTGCACCATTTGCCGGATTTCTGGAAGGCGGTCGCGATGTCGCGGATTTTTCGCGCGCTCAAGCCGGGCGCGAGCTTTTATCTGCGCGACATCGTCTACGCCTCCATGCCCGACGCGATCGAGCGCGACGTGGAGCAATGGGCCGACTACCACATCAAGAACCACGATTTTTCGCGCGAGGGCGTGGTGATGCATATGCGCGACGAATATTCCACCTTCGGCTGGGTGATGGAGCGGATGCTGACCGACGTCGGCTTCACGCTGGTCTCGGCCGATTACCACGCACCGATGCACGGCACGTATCTGCTGCGCAAACCAAGAGCCGGCGAGCAAGGCTAGACGACAACAACAGGGCTGCACGACAGGGCAGAACCGAGAACAACAATGAAGCCGGCCGATATCCTCATCGCCATCCTGGTGGCGATCATCTGGGGGCTTGCCTTCGTGGCAAGCCGGATCGCGCTCGACGAGTTTTCGCCGGAACTGATGACCGCGATGCGCTTTTCCATCGCCGCGCTGCCGTGCCTGTTCATCCCCAAGCCGAAAGTCGCATGGTCGCTTCTGATCGCGATCAGCTTCACGTTGTTCCTCGGTCAATTCCTGAGCCAGGCGTACGGCATTGCGCATGGCGTGCCCGTGGGGCTGACCAGCGTCGTGGTGCAGAGCCAGGCCCTGTTCACCATCGGATTTGCCGCGATCGCCTTCGGCGAACGGCCGACGCCGGTCCAGACGCTTGGCGTTGGTATCGCTGCGACCGGCCTTCTGATGATCTGCGGTACGGTCGGTTATGATTTCAGTGTCGCTGCATTTGCAGTGCTGATGATCGCTCCGATCTGCTTTGCCGTCGGCAATCTCCTGCTGCGCGGCGCCCGCGGCGCGCCGATGTTCGATTTGTTTGCCTGGCTCTGTCTCATCGCTGCGGTGCCGCTGTTCGCGCTTGCGCTGGTCGTCAACGGGCCAATGCCGACCTTCGAGTCGCTGATCCACATGTCACTGACCGGCTTGATCTGCCTGCTGGTGATCGGCGCCATCTCGACCAGCATCGCCTACTGGCTCTGGGGACGGCTGCTGCGCGACTATCCCGCTGCGCAAGTGGTGCCGTTCGCGCTGCTGGTGCCGTTCGTCGGCTCGGCCGCCTCCAGCATCGTGTTCGGCGAGCGGTTCGGACCCCTGCGGCTTGCGGGCATGCTGACCGTGATCGGTGGTATCGCGGTGACGGTGCTGGCGAGGCGGCCGCAAGTCCTGCCGAAGACGGCGTGAGGTGAACATGACCTACTCGCTGTTCTATGCCTTCCTTGCCTTCATGGCCGTGATGTACTTCACGCCCGGGCCGAACAACATCATGCTGCTGTCCTCGGGCCTGACCTACGGCTTCCGTCGAACCATCCCGCACATCGTCGGAATCGTCCTCGGCTTCGCCTTCATGGTCGCCACCGTCGGTCTCGGGCTCGGCACCGTGTTCTTGGCCTACCCGATCCTCCAGACCATTTTGAAATATGCCGGTGCCGCCTACCTGATCTATCTTGCCGCTGCGATCGCCATGTCCGGCCCGACCAGGCCGGGCGAGGAGGACGGCCGCGGCCCGATGACCTTCTGGGGCGCGGCGATGTTCCAATGGATCAACGCCAAGGGCTGGGTGATCGTGATCGGCACCATCACCGCCTATGCGGCGATTGCCCGGTTTCCGCTCAACATCGCGATCCAGACCGTTATCAGCCTGCTGGTCGGCACGGTCTCGACCGTGGTCTGGGCCCTGTTCGGCTCCGCATTGCGGCCGGTCCTGACCTCGGAGCGGCTGGTTCGCGCCTTCAATATCCTGATGGCGCTCCTGCTGCTGGCCTCCCTCTACCCCGTTTTCATGGATGCATGATGTCGCGGATTTCCATGCAGAAACGGGTTTCCCTATGGGCTGAAAATGCTCTAGACAGCCCCCGAAATCCGCAAATTTCACCCTTCGGACACTGACCATTGGCCGATTTCGGCCCTGAACGAGGAAACGACCCATGCGTGTTTATTACGATCGCGACGCCGACCTGAATCTGATCAAGGGCAAGAAGGTCGCCATCGTGGGCTATGGCAGCCAGGGCCACGCCCATGCGCTCAACCTGAAGGATTCCGGCGTCAAGGACGTCGCCATTGCGCTGCGCAAGGACTCGGGCTCGGTCAAGAAGGCGGAAGCCGCCGGCTTCAAGGTGATGGAAGTCGCCGAAGCCGCCAAATGGGCCGACCTCGTCATGATGCTGACCCCGGACGAGCTCCAGGGCGACATCTACCGCGAGCACCTGCACGACAACATGAAGAAGGGCGCCGCCCTGGTGTTCGCGCACGGCCTCAACGTCCACTTCAACCTGCTCGACCCGCGCGCCGACCTCGACGTGCTCATGATCGCGCCGAAGGGCCCCGGCCACACCGTGCGCTCGGAATATCAGCGCGGCGGCGGCGTGCCCTGCCTGATCGCGATCGCCAAGGACGTCTCGGGCAACGCCCATGACCTCGGCCTGTCCTATGCTTCGGCCGTCGGCGGCGGCCGCGCCGGCATCATCGAGACCACTTTCAAGGAAGAGTGCGAGACCGACCTGTTCGGCGAGCAGGTGGTGCTCTGCGGCGGCCTAGTCGAGCTGATCAAGGGCGGCTACGAGACCCTGGTCGAGGCCGGCTACGCGCCGGAGATGGCCTATTTCGAGTGCCTGCACGAAGTGAAGCTGATCGTCGACCTGATCTATGAAGGCGGCATCGCCAACATGAACTACTCGATCTCCAACACCGCCGAGTACGGCGAATACGTCACCGGCCCGCGCATCGTCACCGCCGAGACCAAGGCCGAGATGAAGCGCGTTCTCGCCGACATCCAGGGCGGCAAGTTCGCCCGCGACTGGATGCTCGAGAACAAGGTCAACCAGACCTCGTTCAAGGCGACCCGCGCCAAGCTCGCCCAGCACCCGATCGAGGAAGTCGGCGCGAAGCTCCGCGACATGATGCCCTGGATCAAGAAGGGCGCGCTGGTCGACAAGTCGAAGAACTAAGTCGCGTTTCCCGGGACGCAGCGCAGCACTTTGGTGTTGCGCTGCTGATCCGGGGTCCAATGCGGCTCCTGGGTCCCGGCTCGGCGCTCCGCTTCGCTTCGCTTGTCCGGGACACCGGTAAAAATCCAAGGCATGATCGCGTGAACTTCAGGGGAGAAGACCATGCGATCTGTCGTCGTCACCGGTGCGTCCACCGGCATCGGCTGGGCCACAGCAAAATTCCTGATTGAGCGCGGCTTTCGCGTGTTCGGCAGCGTCCGCAAGCAGGCCGATGCCGACAGGCTCAAGGCCGAGCTCGGCGCCAATTTCACGCCGCTGCTGTTCGACGTCACCGACGAGGCTGCGGTCCTTGCTGCCGCGCGAACACTCCGCGAGGCGCTGGGCGGCGAAACGCTGGCCGGCCTCGTCAACAATGCCGGCATCGCGGTCGCAGGCCCCGTGCTCGAATTGTCGGCCGATGATTTCCGCCGCCAGATGGACATCAACGTCATCGGCCCCGTGATCGCGACGCAGGCGTTCGGGCCGCTGCTCGGGGCGGACCCGTCGCTGAAGGGGCCGAAGGGGCGGATCGTGATGATCAGCTCGGTCGCGGGCAAGAACGGCAATCCGCTCTCGGCGCCCTACTGCACCTCCAAGCACGCCGTCGAGGGACTGTCGGAAAGCCTGCGCCGCGAATTGATGCTGTTCGGCATCGATGTCATCATCGTCGCCCCCGGCGCGGTGAAGACGCCGATCTGGAGCAAGGCCGAACAGATCGATCTGTCCGTCTACCAGAACTCGCCCTATCTGCCGGCGCTGAACAAGGTCATGGCCTTCATGATGGACCTCGGCGCGAAGGGCCTGCCGGCCGAGCGGATCGCCGAGATCGTGTTCGAGGCGCTGACCGCGGCGAGCCCCAAGGTGCGCTATCAGATTACGCCCGACCCGCTCCGCCATCTGATCGGCGCCGTGCTGCCGAAACGGACGATCGACCGGATCATCGCCAAGCGGCTCGGGCTGCTGCCGCAGGGGTGACCGACGTTTCAGCTCGCCCCGGCCGCAAGCCGCGCGGCCTCCGGCCCGCGGTCGAAGCCTGACGATGCCCCGGGCGACCTCCGACGTGTGCCGATGCGCTGCAGCTTGCACCGGAAGAGCAGGTGGCGGCCCAAAACCGGAGGTTGGCCGGCCAGCCTGTCCGGCCTGCGGCCCATCGCCGCCCGCGAAACATTAAGCGAAGGTCGGATCACGGCGCGCGTTGCCTGTCCTTGACCGTTCAGTTACAGTTTTATGACACGGTGCAGGCTTTCCGGCTGCGCCGGACGCCCTAGCCGCCCTTATTCCCGCCTTGGGCCGGCCAGACGGCTAGGTATCATTGCGCCGGACCAGCTGTTGCGTGTCGTCGATGGCGTCCGCGCCCAATCCAGGTCCTTCTGCCGCCACCGCCGTGCTGGCGAGCGTCGCCGCGCTCGGCATCTGGCGGCTGCTCGCGGTTGCCGCGCCCCATCTTGCCGCGCTCGCGCTGATGTACGAGACCGAGACCGATTTCGGCTCGCGCCTCTCCTTCGCGCTGGCTTGGGGCATCCTCAATTTCTTCTGGATCACGCTGCTGCGCCGGCCGGCGCTGTCCGGCGCGCTGTCGCTGACCATGGTCGTGGTGCTGGTGCTGCTGTCGCGGCTCAAGCACGACGTCGTGCAGATGACGGTCAACTTCATCGACCTGATGATGATCGACCGCGACACCGTCGCGTTCCTGTTCACGATCTTCCCGAATCTGCGCTGGTCGGTGATCCTGGCCGGCTTCGTCACGCTGCCGCTGATGTATGCGCTGTGGTGGCTCGATCCGTTCCGCATCCGCCGCCTGCCGGCGCTCGCCTGCAAGCTGGCCTGTCTTGCCGCGCTGGTCGGCTATTCGCTCTATCATCCGGACGAGGCCTGGCGCGGCTATTACGACGACGGCTATTTGTCGAAATTCTTCCGCTCCGGCGTCGGCTCGGTCTCCGACTTCGTGCAATACGGCTTCATGGAATCGGCCGCCGCGACCAACGAGCGGCTCAACATGCCGCTGGTCGATTCCTGCCATCCTGCCGGACGCCGGCCGAACATCATCATGATCCATGATGAATCGAGCTTCGACATCCGCGCCGCCCAGGGCATCAAGGTGCCGCAGGGCTATGGCAGCCACTTCAAGTCCTGGGACGGCAAGCAGCGCTCGTTTCTGGCCGAGAGCAATGGCGGGCCGAGCTGGTTCACCGAATACAACGTGCTCGCAGGCCTTTCCTCGCGCTCGTTCGGCCGCTTCGCCTATTTCGTGACGCGCATCGCCTCGAACCGCGTCGAGCGCGGGCTGCCGCTGGCGCTGCGCCGTTGCGGCTACGACACGATGTCGCTCTATCCCGCCCATGGCGGCTTCATGGCCGCGCGCAGCTTCCAGATGACGACCGGCGTCGAACGCTTCCTCGACTCCAAGGATCTCGGCGCCAAGGACGTCGAGCCCGACGGCTTCTTCTACGACAAGGCGCTCCAGCTGATGGGTCAGCAGCCGCCCAACAAGCCGCTGTTCACCTTCATCTATCTCGGCGCCAATCATTTCCCCTGGGAGACGCGCTTCCGTCCCGACCTGCTGCCGAACTGGCGCGCGCCCGGCAATGTGCCGTCCATCGACGAATATCTGCGCCGGCAGGCGATGAGCGCCGAGCAGTACAAGGCGTTCGTCGCGGGCCTGAAGAAGAATTTTCCGGGCGAGCCCTTCCTGATCGTGCGCTATGGCGATCACCAGCCTGAGTTCGCGCCGCAGATCCTCGAGCCCGGGCTCGACGAAGGCGCTCTCGGCAAGAAGCTGGACGCCTACGATCCGCGCCTCTACGCGACCTATTACGCGATCGATGCGGTCAATTTCGAGCCGGTCAGAAGCGAGGCCGTGATGGACACGATCGACGGCCCCTATCTGCCGCTGGTGATCCAGGAGGCCGCCGGCATCCCGCTCGATCCGTCCTTTGCCGAGCAGAAGGAGATCATGCTCCGCTGCAAGGGCATGTTCTACAGCTGCAAGGACGGCGCCGAAGCGCGGCGGCTGAACCGCCTGCTGATCAATGCCGGGATGATCAGGGGGCTGTAGCTGCCTTGCTTTGGCCGCAAGCGATACTCTTTGACAGTCACCCTGAGGTGCTCACCAAGCGGCGTCAGATCGTAGGGTGGGCAAAGCGAAGCGTACCCACCATCCCGTCGCGCGTGTTGAGAGACGGTGGGCACGGCGCTTTCGCGCCTTGGCCCACCCTACGAAATCCGGGCCTACCGCCCACTCACCTTCTCCCATAGCCATTTCGCCACTGCGTCCGGCGAGGAATTCGCGTCGTTGCCGCTGGCGCGTAGATTCGCTTCGCGCATGGTGGCGATGTCGATCTTGCCGAGCAGGGGCTTGAGTGCGGCCTGCAGTCGCTCGTCGCTGGCACGTTTCGGCGCCAGCAGCAGGATGGCGTCGTAGGGCGGGATCGCGTGCCTGGGATCGTCCAGCGCGACGAGATCGTATTTCGCGATCAACCCGTCGCTGGTGTAGCCGGCGATGACGTCGACTTCGCCGCTCGCAACCGCTGCATACATGAAGTCGGGCTGCATCTGGCGCTGGGCGCGGAATGAGAGGCCATAGGCCTTTTGCAGCGCCGCCCATTCCGGGCGCGAGAAGAACTCGTAGTCGCCGGCAATCGACATCGTCGATGCGTGCGCGGCGAGATCGGCAATGGTGCGGATATGAAGCGCCTCGGCGCGCTTCTTCGGGAGCACCAGCGCATAGGCATTCTCGAAGCCGAGCTCGCCGAGCAGGGTAATGTTGTCCTTTGCCAGGCTTGTCTTCAAATCCGTCAACAGCTCTGCGCGCGGCTTGATGTCGGTGCGATGCAGCTGGTTGGCCCAGAGCGTGCCGGAATAGTCGATATAGAGATCGATGTCGCCGGCCTTCAACGCCCCAAAGATCACGCTGGAGCCGAGGCCCGAGCGCGCCGTCGCGGACAGACCGGCGGCCTGGAGGCGGTCCCTGAGCAGGGCCGACAGCACATATTGCTCGGCGAATGTCTTGGCGCCGACGACGTAGCCCTGCGACGAGCGCCCCATCGTCGGCACCAGCGTTGCGGCGACCAGCGCCGCGATTCCGGCCGCGCCGAGCGCGGTTTGGGCGCGGCCGCGGCGGCGCAGACCGCTCTCGATCAGGCCGAGCAGCTGGTCGACGGCGAGCGCGAGCAGGGCCGAGGCAAAGCAGCCGAACAGCACAAACACCCAGTTCTGGGTTTGAAGCCCGGCGAAGATGTAATTGCCGAGGCTGGTCTGGCCGATCGGCGTCGACAGCGTCGCGGTGCCGATCACCCACACCGCGGCGGTGCGGATGCCCGCCATCATCACCGGCAGCGCCAGCGGCAGCTCGACCATCACCAGCGACTGCCGCGCGGTCATGCCGACACCCTTGGCGGCCTCGATCAGCGCGGGATCGATGCCGTTGAGCCCGGTGATGCCGTTGCGCAGCACCGGCAGCATCGAATAGAGCGCCAGCGCCAGCATCGCCGGCAGGAAGCCGAATGCCGAGAAGGACACGCCGAACCAGGCCAGCGTCACCGAGGCGGCCAGCAGCAGCAGCGGATAGAACAGCGCGAGCAGCGCCAGGCCCGGCACCGTCTGCACGATGCTGGCGATTGCGAGCAGGATGGCTCGCGGCGCCGGGCGGTTGCGCGTCAGGATCGCCAGCGGCAGGCTGACGGCGAGACCGAGCGCGAGCGCAGCGAGGCTCACCCGCACATGATTGCCGAGATAATCGGGCAGATGCGCCAGCGCCTCGCCCCAGCGTGGATCGGAAAACAGGCTCATGCCGCACCGCTTTGTGGCAGCAGCGCGTTCAGCCGCTCGATCTGGCGCCGCGGCGTGCGCAGCAGCTCCAGCACGTAAGCGTCGCTGCTCTTCGAGAGCGCGGCGGGGGTGCCCTGCGCGAGCAGCTGTCCGCTGCGCATCACCGCGATGCGGTCGGCGAGCAGGATCGCCTCCGTCATGTCATGCGTGATCATCACGGTGGTCAGACCGAGCTTGCGATGCAGCGAACGATAATCCTCGCCGAGGGCATCGCGGGTGAGGGGATCGAGTGCGCCAAACGGCTCGTCCATCAGCACGATGCGCGGCTTCGCCGCCAGTGCCCGCGCCACGCCGACGCGCTGGCGCTGGCCGCCGGACAGCGCCTCCGGCAGACGGCTGCGATGCGCCTCACGGTCGAGCTGCACGAGATCCAGCAGCTCGTCGACGCGCGCTGCGATATCGGCCGCCGGCTCGCCCAGCAGTTTCGGCGTGATCCCGATATTGTCGGCGACGCTCAAGTGCGGAAACAATCCGCCGCTCTGGAACACGTAGCCGATCCGCCGCCGCAGCGCGACCGGATCGACGCTCTGCACATTCTCGCCCTCGACCGTGATGGTGCCGCCATCGGCCTCGATCAGCCGGTTGGCGAGCCGCAGCAGCGTGGTCTTGCCGGAGCCCGAGCCGCCGACGATCGCCAGAAATTCGCCCTCGGCGATGTCGAGCGACACGTTGTCCACGGCCTTGAGCGGGCCGAAGCTCTTGGTGACGTGGACGTAGCTGATGGCCGGCTTGGAAGGCATTCGACGCAGCTCGTTCTTCCTTGCCCTCTCCTGGAGGGACAAGGCATGCCTAGCACGCTTGGCGCCTTGATTGAACTTGAGCGCGCGAGCGGCTAAGGCATCGGGCCAAGTTCGGAGGGTACACATGTCAACGCCCACGGCAGTGGCGCTGGAAGATGCCAAGGTTGCGTTCCGGCTCGGGGACGGGCGGGTCTATACGGCGGTGGAGAAGGCGCATCTTGCGGTCGCGCAGGGTGAGTTCGTGGCCATTGTCGGCCCGACCGGCTGCGGGAAATCCACGCTGCTCAACGTCGCGGCCGGGCTGCTCAAGCCTGCTGCCGGCAATATCAGGATATTCGACCGGCCGCTCGCGGGGCTGAACCGGGATGCCGGCTACCTGTTCCAGGCCGACGCGCTGTTCCCGTGGAAGACCGCGCTCGACAATGTCGCGATCGGGCTCGAGATCAAGGGCACGCCGCGCGCCGAGGCGCTGCCGCGGGCGCAGAAATGGCTGACGTCGGTGGGCCTTGGCGCGTTCGCGGGCCGGTATCCGCACATGCTCTCCGGCGGCCAGCGCAAGCGCGTGGCGCTGGCGCAGGTGCTGATCCGCGATCCAAAAATCCTCTTGATGGACGAGCCATTCGGGCCGCTCGATGCGCAGACCCGCCAGGTGATGGGCAATCTGCTGCTCGACCTCTGGAACGCCGACCGCAAGGCCGTGCTGTTCGTCACCCATGATCTCGAAGAGGCGATCGCGCTCGCCGACCGCGTCGTGATCATGTCGGCGGGGCCGTCCTCGCGCATCATCGGCGACTGGCGGGTGAGCCTGCCGCGCCCGCGCGACATCTTCGAGGTGCGGCTGGACAAGGAGTTCCATGCGCTCCACCGCGAGATCTGGAGTGTGCTCAAGGACGAGGTGATGAAGGGCTACGCGCAATCCACCCAAGCGGCGGGGGCGGTCTGATGTCGCGCCCGACGCTGTTTGCGCTGCAAGTCCTGGTCGCGGTCGTCTGCATCGTGCTGTGGCAGGTGCTGTCGACCGTTCCCGTGTTCGGCAAGATCCTGCTGCCGCCGTTCTTCTTCTCCAACCCCCTCGACGTGTTCAGCCAGATCGTGAAGTGGTTCGCCTCCGGCGTGATCTGGAAGCATCTGGGCATCACGCTGGCGGAATCGATCCTGGCCTTCGTGATCGGATCGGCCGGTGGTGTGCTGATCGGCTTCTGGTTCGCGCGCCAGCCGCTGGTCGCCGCGGTGTTCGATCCCTACGTCAAGATGGTCAACGCGCTGCCCCGCGTGGTGCTGGCGCCGATCTTCGCGCTGTGGCTGGGGCTCGGCATCTGGTCCAAGGTCGCGCTCGGCGTGACCTTGGTGTTCTTCATCGTGTTCTTCAACGTCTATCAGGGCGTCAAGGAGGTCAGCCGCACCGTGCTCGACAATGGCCGCATGCTCGGCATGAGCGAGCGGCAGCTGATGCGGCACGTCTATTGGCCCTCGGCGCTGTCCTGGATGTTCTCCTCGCTGCACACCTCGGTCGGCTTTGCCGTGGTCGGTGCGGTCGTCGGCGAATATCTGGGATCGGCGGCGGGGCTCGGCTATCTCATTCAGCAGGCCGAGGGTGTGTTCGATGTCGCCGGCGTGTTCGCCGGCATGTTCGTGCTGTCGGCCTTCGTCATCCTGATCGACTATGGCGTCACGCTGGTGGAACGGCGCCTGTTGGTGTGGCGGCCGAGCGCGGCGGATGGGCGGGGATAGTTGCAAAGCATATTGCAGGAATTGGTGCGAGCCGCGGCGGCAGTTAACCTCTCCCGCTTGCGGGAGAGGTCGGCGCGTAGCGCCGGGTGAGGGTTTTCTCCTCTGGGGGATTGTCCCAGCGCGGAGGCACCCTCTCCCCAGCCCTCTCCCGCAAGCGGGAGAGGGAGCTCACCATCATCAATCCAGCAGCTTGGTGTCGTCGGGCGCCTGCGGCGGCGTCTTGATCGCGATCGCCTTGACCTGTCCGCTGATCGGCTTGGTGCCGCCATGCGGCGTGCCCTTCGGAATGATGACGAGGTCGCCCGGCTTCACCGTCACTTCCTTGTCGCCGAGCCAGATCGTGCCGGTGCCGTCGAGAATGTACTGGATCTCGTTGGTGTTGGGATGCATGTGCTTGGGCACATTGCCGACCTGGATCGAGATCGTGGCGCCGTCGGCGCTCGCGAACATTTTTGAGCGGTAGCCGACATTGTTGGCGGCCCCGAGCGCATCGCCTTCCATCTCTCCGGTGTGGATGATCTGCGCATTGATGTTCTCGGCGGCGAGCGCCGGCCGGAGCAGCTGGTTCGCGCCGCATCCGGCGGCAAAGGCGGCGGCGATCGACAGCCCGATTGCAAGGCGATTCATGGATGATCCTCCCCATCAAGAATTGTTGTTGTACCCGCATGCTATTGCGCCAAAAGGCCGATGGCCAGTGCCTTAGGCCACGCTTCTCAAGCCCGACCCGCTGCTCTATGGTGCCGCCGGCCGAACGGAGGAAACCAATGAAGAACACGATTGCCAGGCTCGCCGGCGCGCTGCTGGCGCTGACGCTCACCACCGGATTTGCCGCGGCGCAAAGCAAGGTGACCATCGCGGTCGGCGGGGGCTCCTGCCTGTGCTATTTGCCCACGGTGCTGGCCAAGCAGCTCGGCGAATACGACAAGGCCGGCCTCAATGTCGAGCTGGTCGACCTCAAGGGCGGCTCGGACGCGCTCAAGGCCGTGCTCGGGGGCAGCGCCGATGTCGTGTCCGGCTATTTCGACCATTGCGTCAATCTGGCCGCCAAGAAGCAGGAGCTTCAGGCATTCGTGGTCTATGACCGCTATCCCGGCCTCGTGCTCGTGGTCGCGCCCTCGCGCACCAACGACATCAAGTCGGTCAAGGATCTCGCCGGCAAGAAGGTCGGCGTCAGCGCGCCCGGCTCCTCCACCGACTTTTTCCTGAAGTACATGCTGAAGAAGAGCGGGGTCGATCCCACCAGCGCCGCCGTGATCGGCGTCGGCCTCGGCGCCACCGCGGTCGCCGCGATGGAGCAGGGCCAGATCGACGCGGCCGTGATGCTCGACCCCTCCGTCACCGTGCTCCAGGGCAGCCACAAGGATCTGCGCATCCTCTCCGACACCCGCACGCAGAAGGACACGCTCGAGACCTTCGGCGGCGAATATCCGGGCGGCGCGCTGTACTCGACCGCGGCCTGGGTTGCCAAGCACGAGAAGGAGACGCAGGCGCTCACCAACGCGATCCTCGCCACGCTCGCCTGGATCCATTCGCACAGCCCTGAGGAGATCATGGCGAAGATGCCGGAAGAGACGGTCGGCAAGAACAAGGATCTCTATCTCGCCGCGCTGAAGAACACGATCCCGATGTTCTCCGAAACCGGCAAGATGGACCCGAAGGGCGCGGACGCCGTGCTCGCCGTGTTCAGCGTCGGCTCGCCCGAGGTGGCCAATGCCAAGATCGACGTCAGCAAGACCTTCACCAACAGGTATGTCGAGCAGGCCAAGAAAACCACGGGGAACGCCAAATAGCTGACGCGAAGGCGTGATAGACGCCCCCTCATGACGTCACTGGTCATTCATCGCGTCACGACGCTTGCTCTTGCCGTGCGGCCGATCGTCTGGCCGTTCGCCGAGGAGCGTCGCGCCGAGATCGCGATACATTTTGCCGAGAAGCAGCGCGAGCGGCCGAAGATCTGGAACGGCCGCGTCCTGCTCGGGTGCGATCCCGTGTTCACGGGCGGCCATTTCGCCTCGACCTATTTCGAGACCGATTTCGCAAGCTTCCTCGCCTGGCGCGACTGGGGCTTTCCCGGCGCTCCCGTGTTCAACGGTTTTGGCATGGGCGCGCTGCGCACGTCCGACGGTGCCTTCGTGATGGGCGAGATGGCGCAGCACACCGCCAACGCAGGCCGCATCTATTTCCCGTCGGGCACGCCCGATCTCGACGATGTCAGGGACGGGACGCTGGACATTCCCGGCAGCGTCGTCCGCGAAATTCAGGAGGAGACGGGCCTGACGGCGGCGGACTATCGGGCCGAGCCGGACTGGCACTGCGTCGTCAGCGGCCCCACGATTGCGATGATGCAGGTGCTCAACCTCGACATGCCCGGCGATGAGGCCCGCGCCCGGATCGAAGCCAATCTCGCCCGTGAGCACGAGCCTGAATTGTCGGCCATTCATCTCGTGCGCGGGATGGGTGATCTCACGCCGACCATGCCGCGATTTGTCACGGCCTTTATCGAGCAGCAGTTCGCTTCGCGCTGATGCGCAAGGCTTGACATCCCTGCGCTCTGCCCATGTGATGGGGGCAACCAAAAGCAAGACGAATGCAATGCACAATCGTCCAGGGAGGTTTTGATGCGCCTGCGCATGGCTGCCCGATTGGTACGTGGGCTGGTGGTCGCGATTGCTGCGACGAGCCTGGCGGCGTCCGCCCAGGCCCAGGACAAACCCCAGGACAAGAAGATCAAGATCGGCGTCGTTTTTGATTTGACCGGACCTCTGGCCGGCGGCGGTTCCGAGCTCGGCTATATCGGCGCGAAGATCATCCTCGACCATTTCGCCAGGACCGGCGTCGAAGGCTACAAGATCGAGGCGGTCTATGCCGACGCGCAGAGCAAGCCGGACATCGCCATCAACGAATCCGTCCGCCTGCTCGAGCAGGAGAAGGTCGACATGGTGCTCGGCTTCTTCTCCTCGGCGCAGTGCGTGCCGGTGGCGGCCCGCGTCGAGCAGCTCAAGAAGTTCATGTGGATGACGACCTGCATCTCGTCCGCTGTGTTCAACGAGAAGGGCTACAAATACGTGTTCCGCCCGCAGGCCAGCGGCGACCAGTTCGGCATGATGACGATGGATTTCATCGCGCAAAACGCCAAGGCGAAGTTCGACAAGGAGCCAAAGGACCTGCGCGTCGCCATCATCCACGAGGACGGCGCCTATGGCGTCGACGTCTCCAAGGGCAACGAAGCAGGCGCGAAGAAAGCCGGCTTCAACGTCGTGATGAAGGAGGGCTATTCGGCGACCGCGCCCGATCTGTCGGCGCTGGTGACCAAGCTGAAGCGCGCCAAGCCCGATGTGATCTTCCACACCGGCTACAACCCCGACATCACGCTGCTGCTCCGCCAGGCCCGCGAGCAGGGCCTGAAGTTCGGCGCGCTGATGGGGCATGGCGCGGGCTACGGCGTCTATGAGAAGCTGAAGGAAGGCATGGGGGCCGACGCCACCTATATCTTCAACACCGATCCGATCTCGATCTGGCTCGCCAACCAGAAGACCATGGATCCGAAGCTCCCGCCCGTGATCAAGATGGTCGGCGAGGAGTTCGACAAGATCAGGCCCGGCGTTGCCATTCGCTCAGCCCATGTCGGCATCGGTGCGTCCAATACCTACGTGTTCATGGCCGACGTGCTGCCGCGCGCGATCAAGAAATACGGCGGTGTCGATCCCGAGGCGCTGCGCAAGGCCGCGCTCGACACCGACATCCCCGAAGGCGGCACCATGCTCGGCTTCGGCGTGAAATTCTACGGCGAAGGCAGCCCCATGGCCGGGCAGAACGAGCGCTCGTTTCCCGTCGTGATCCAGTATATCGACGACAAATCCTCCGTGGTGTGGCCGAAGAGCCAGGCGCAGCGCGAAGCCGTGCTGCCGCTGCCGAAAGGCACCACCTACAGCAACCAGTAGCGGCGGAGAGCCCTGGTGCTGGAGGTCAGCGGGCTGGTGAAGCGGTTCGGCGGCTTCACCGCCGTCAACAACGTGTCATTTCGGGTCGATCAGGGCGAGATCCTCGGCCTGATCGGCCCCAACGGCTCGGGCAAGAGCACGATCTTCAACATGCTCTCCGGCACGCTAGCGCCGACATCGGGCTCGATCCTGTTCGGCGGCTCCGAGATCGCGGGCCTCGCGCCGCACCGGATCATCAACAGCGGCGTCGGCCGCACCTTCCAGATTCCGCGCCCCTTCCGCCGCCTGACCATCTTCGAGAACGTCGCGCTCGCCGGCTTTTACGGCCAGGGCCGCCATAGCCGTGCCAGGGCGGAGGAGGCGGCCGAGCGTTCGCTGGCGATGGTCGGCCTGCCGACCGATCGCCATGCCAGCGTCGATGGTCTGGGCGCGGCCGGTCTGAAGAAGCTCGAGCTTGCGAAAGCGCTCGCCACGGCGCCAAAGCTGCTGCTCGCCGACGAGAGCCTCGGCGGTCTCGACGAAACGGAGATGGATCAGGCCGCCGACATGCTGCGCAACATCCGCGACGAGCTCGGCATCACCATCATCTGGGTCGAGCACATCATGGGCGTGCTGATGCGCGTCGTCGATCGCGTCATGGTGCTCGATCACGGCGAGAAGATCTCGGAAGGCTTGCCGAGCGCGGTCGCGGGCGATCCGCGCGTGATCGAGGTCTATCTCGGCACCGATGCCGAGACCACGCAGGCCGCGGCCGCCGAAGCGCGCCGCCGCGCGGGAGGCGCCTGATGCTGGAGCTCCGCGCCGTCAGTGCCGGCTATGGCACGTTCCAGGCGCTGTTCGACGTCAATCTCGACGTGAAGGCCGGCGAGGCCGTCGGCGTCATCGGCCCCAATGGCGCCGGCAAGACCACCCTGATGCGCGTCATCTCCGGCCTGATCCGGCCCTCGCGCGGCTCGATCCGGATGGAGGGCACCGACGTCGTGGCAACGCCGCCGCACAAGATCGTCAGCCTCGGGATCGCGCATGTGCCGGAGAACCGGCGGCTGTTTCCGCAGCTCTCGGTCGACGACAATCTCAAGATGGGCGCCTTCATGAAGGAGGCGCGCGGTCACTATGCCGAGCGGCTCGAAGTGGTGTTCGACCTGTTTCCGCGCCTGAAGGAACGGCGCCACCAGATGGCCGGCACCATGTCCGGCGGCGAGCAGCAGATGTGCGCGATCGGCCGTGCGCTGATGTCCAATCCAAAACTGCTGCTGCTCGACGAGCCGTCGGCGGGGCTGGCGCCGGTCGTGGTGCAGCAGGTGTTCGAGCTGGTGAAGCGGATCCGCGCCAGCGGGCTGACCGTGCTGATCGTCGAGCAGAACGTGCAGCAGGTGCTGAAGGTGGTCGATCGCGCCTATCTGATCGAGGCGGGCACGATCAGGGCGTCGGGCACCTCGGCCGAGATGCTGGCAAGCGACACGGTCAAGGAAGCTTATCTCGGGGTGTGATGGGCATGCAGGCATTCTTGGACATCTTCGACATCTATCTGCTGGAGGCCGTGATCAACGGCATCCTGCTCGGCGGCGTGCTGGCGCTGCTCGCGCTCGGGCTGAACCTGATCTTCGGCGTCATCGACGTGACCTGGATCTGCTATGCCGAGCTGGTGATGATCGGCATGTACGCCATGTATTTCATGGTGCAGGTTTATGGCGTCAGCTATTTCGTCGCCGCGCCTCTCACCATCGTGCTGGTCGCGATCCTCGGCGCGGCGCTGCATTACCTCGTGATCGCGCCGCTGCTGACCGCGCCGCCGATCAACCAGCTGCTCGCCACCGGCGGGGTGCTGTTCGTGCTGCAGAGCTTTGCCACCGTCGCCTTCGGCATCGACTTCCGCAATCTCGGCATCCGCCTGCCGGTGCTCGCCCTCGGCGACATGAACTTCAGTTACGCGCGACTCCTGTCATTTTTGGCGGCGCTGGTCGGCATGGTCGCGGTCTATCTGTTCATGACCCGCACCTTCACCGGCACCGCGATCCGCGCCATCTCGCAGGACCGGCAGATCATGGCGCTGATGGGCGTCGATACGAAGAGGATCTATCTCATCACCTCCGCAATCGGCGGCGGGTTGGCCGGGCTCGCCGCCTGCCTCCTGGTGCTGCAATACGACGTGCATCCCTTCGTCGGCCTCTCCTTCGGGCCGATCACCTTCCTGATCTGCGTGCTCGGCGGGCTCGGCAATTTCATCGGCGGCTTCATCGCAGCCTTCGTGTTTGCCGAGATCATCTCGCTCGGCGGCCTGTTCTCCGATCTGGAATGGGGCTATGTGCTCGCCTTCGCCTTCTTCATCGTCATGATGTTCATCCGGCCCGCGGGCCTGCTCGCGAGGCGCCGATGATGGGGCAGGGGCGGCTTGCAGCATGGGGGATCGGGCTGGCGGCGCTGGTCGCGCTGCCCTTCGTCTATCGTGATCCCTATCATCTGCACATCCTGGTGCTGATCCTGATCTGGTCGTTTGCCTACACCTCCTGGTCGATGATGGGGCGGTTCGGCCTCGTCTCGCTCGGGCATGGCGGCTTCATGGGGATCGGCGCCTATGTCACCGCGCTGCTCTGGAACCACCTCGGCGTGTCGCCCTGGATCGGCATTCCCGTCAGCATGGTCGCGGCCGGCGTGCTGGCGCTGATCGTCGGCTATCCCTGCTTCCGTTTCCGCATCACCGGACACTATTTCGTGTTGGTCACGCTGGCGCTGTCAGGCATCGTGCTTCAGGTCATCACGGCGACGCGCGATTACACCGGCGGCTCGCTGGGTTACACGCCGAATCGAACCTCGGGCAACAAGCTGCTGGCACTGCAGTTCGACGACAAGATCACCTGGTATCTGATCGCGCTCGGCGTCTGGCTGTTCGGCATCGTGGTCTGGCACTGGGTCGACCGCAGCATGAGCCGCTACGCGCTGGAGGCGATTTCGGAGGACGAGGACGCAGCCGCCGCCGCCGGCGTCGACGTCACCGCGGAGAAGCTGAAGATCACGCTGCTCAGCGCGGTGATGACGGCGCTCGCGGGCGCGATCTACTGCCAGTATCAGATGTTCATCACGCCCGACACCGTCAGCGGCATCGCGGTGTCGCTGCAGATGGTGTTCGCGGCCATCGTCGGCGGCCTGTTCGTCTCGCTCGGCCCGACCTTTGGCGCCGTGATCACGATCCTGCTGGCCGAGACCCTTCGCATCGGCTTCGGCACCAAGGCGGTCGGCTGGGACAATCTCGTCTATGGCGTGCTGCTGGTCCTTTTCATCATATTCCTTCCCAAGGGTATCCTTGGTAGCTTGCTCGACCGACTGAAGCCGCAACGCAAGGTGCCCCGCGCTCATGAGCAAGAAGCCGTCCAAATCGCTCGCCCAGGAACTTGACCGCTACATCACGCCGTTCCGCTATGACGGCTCGGGCAAGTTTCATCTCAAGGCGCACAAGACCGACGAGAAGGGCGATCTCGACAAGGAGAAGGCGCTGGCGATTCTCGACGCCAACAAGAAGCGGCTGATCGGGTTTCAGGAGAAGCTCTATGCCCAGGACCGCTGGTCGCTCCTGATCGTGTTCCAGGCCATGGACGCCGGCGGCAAGGACAGCGCCATCAAGGCGATCTTCGAGGGCATCAATCCGCAGGGATGCGAGGTCCATGCCTTCAAGGCGCCGAGCAGCAAGGAGCTCGACCACGATTTCCTCTGGCGCCACGCGATCGCGCTGCCCGAACGCGGCCATATCGGCATCTTCAACCGATCCCATTACGAGGAGTGCCTCGTCACGCGTGTGCACCCGGAGATCCTCGCCAAGGAGAAGCTGCCGCAAAAGCTCCTCACCAAGAACATCTGGAAGGAGCGGTTCGAGGACATCTCGGCGTTCGAGCGCTACCTTTGCCGCAACGGCACCGTGGTGCTGAAGTTCTTCCTCAACGTGTCCAAGGACGAGCAGCGCGAGCGCTTCCTCGACCGGCTGGAGGACCCGGCCAAGCAGTGGAAGTTCTCCATGGACGACATCAAGGAGCGCGCGCTGTGGCCGCGCTACCAAGCGGTCTATCAGGACATCGTCCGCCACACGGCGACGTCCCACGCGCCCTGGTACGTCGTGCCCGCGGACCACAAATGGTTCGCGCGCGTCGTGATCGGCTCGGTGATCAATGCCGCGCTCGAAAAACTCGACCTGCGTTTCCCCCGCGCCGACAAGGCCTCGGTGGTGGAGTTCGAGCAAGTCCGCAAGGCGCTGGAGAAAGAGGGGACGGGAGGCAAGAAGAAAGCAAAGTGACAGCCAATCCGACCGCCGACCGCAAGACCGTCAATTTCGCGCTCCAGGGCGGCGGCGCGCACGGCGCCTTCGTCTGGGGCGTGCTCGACCAGGTGCTCGAAGACGGCAGGCTCGCGATCGAGGCGGTCAGTGCGACCAGTGCCGGCGCCATGAATGCGGTGGCGATGGCTTCCGGCATGGCGCACGGGGGTGCGGAGGCCGCGCGGGAGAGCCTGCACGCATTCTGGTACGAAGTGTCTCGCATGGACATGGCGTACGATTTGATGTCGCCGTTGAACCAGTGGATCCAGGCCCTGAAGCTGCCGCCGGAATATCATCCGGTTCACGCCGTCATCCACACGTTGACGCATACGCTGCCGCCGGGCCTGCTCAATCCCTTTCATTTCAACCCGCTCCGGTCACTCTTGCAGCGCGTCGTCGATTTCGACCGGCTCAATTCCTCGCCCGAGGCGCCGCAACTGTTCCTCAACGCGACCAATGTCCGCACCGGCAAGATCAAGGTATTTCAGAGCCCGCATCTCACCGCGGAGACCGTACTGGCCTCGGCCTGCCTGCCGCCCTATTTCCAGGCCGTCGAGATCGACGGCGAGCATTATTGGGACGGCGGCTATCTCGGCAATCCCGCGATCTATCCGCTGATCTACCGCAAGGGCAGCCACGACGTCGTCATCGTGCAGGTCACGGCGATCCGGCGCGACGAGCTGCCGACGAGCGCGGCCGACGTCCTCCATCGCATCAACGAGATCAGCTTCAATTCGTCCCTGATGCGCGAGATGCGCGCGATCGCCTTCGCCACACGGCTGATCGATGATGGCGAGCTCGACAGCGGCAAGCACAGCCGCATGTACATGCACTGGATCGGCAACGACCAGCTGATGTCGCAGCTCGGCACGGCCACGCAATTCCATCCCGAATGGAGCCTGTTGTGTCGCCTGCGCGACGAGGGCCGTTCGTCGGCGCGAAGCTGGCTGGCGCGCAACTTCGACCGGGTCGGGATGGCCTCGACGGTGGACCTAGCCGACATGTTTCTCTAGGCCGCAGACAAAAACTACGAAAACGACCCCATGCACAGTAGCCGGGCGCAGCGGAATCAATGGCTTGCCGGCGGGTGTCATATGAATGCTGATTTTGCGAAATCGAATTGACGCGGCGGGCAAAACAGGGACATGATGTCACCATGCCTATCCATGGGAACCGGCACATTCAAATGTGATCCTTCACATCATTGATCCCGCTTGACAGTGTTGTGGCACAGGAGGAGCATGCCGATGGTCGCAACAAGCGACGCGCAACGTCCACCTCATGAGCAAGGGGAGGTCTATGACTCCACCTCCGCAAATCCAGCCGCGTTAAGTGCGATGGAGCTCGTTCGGACTATCGCATAGCGGCGGAAACCGCGAACGGCACGCCGGGTCAAGGTTTAGCGGGCTGCATCAGTGAGGCATAGCCCCTACCTTCCCGGCGCTGTGTTTTGCATCACATCGATTGTGTCCGGATGGCCGTGACGAGGCCGGCCGCGACAGGCGTTTTCGACATCCTGCTTTTCTCCTCTCCCTCCTCCTCGCCGTCATTCCGGGCCGTTCCCGGAATGACGGGCGTGATCGCATGTCGCTCGTGGCGACGGCCTGAGCGTGCGCCTCGTCCTTCGAGACGAC
Organism: Bradyrhizobium sp. TM233; assembly: GCF_036247965.1. Lineage (NCBI taxonomy): Bacteria > Pseudomonadati > Pseudomonadota > Alphaproteobacteria > Hyphomicrobiales > Nitrobacteraceae > Bradyrhizobium > Bradyrhizobium sp. TM233. The sequence goes on from NZ_BTIG01000002.1 coordinate 195,462, forward strand.
CGCTTCGCGGCCTCCTCAGGATGGGGCTCATCGGCATCGGCGCTGCTTGAAACTGCTGCCACGCACTCCGCCCTCATCCCGAGGAGCCCGCCTAAGGCGGGCGTCTCGAAGGACGGCTGCAGCAAAATTGCAGGCAACGGGGCTCCGCCGATCTCGCGGGTTCCCCCATCTTCGCATTACGGCAAATGCCAAGAGAATGTCGCCTCGAAGGCCAACTTCCGACACAGCGCCGGGGCGAATAACTGCCATCCGACATGACGCATGTGCTTCGGCGGTGACGGTCCCGACGCCGCCGGCTCATTCATTTTTTCCAGGGAATCCTCGTGTCGCATAAGCTTGCCCCGGCGTTCCTCGCCGCTCTCTTCCTCGCGGTCTCCTCTCTCTCCTGTGTCCGCGCCGAAACGCCTCGGCCGGCGACGAATCATGCTGCTGCATTGTCGCCCGACGAAGCCAGGGGCGCGTTGGAGACGCTCCAGGACGACAAGAAGCGCGCGCAGATGATCGATACGCTGCGCGTAATTGCCAATGCGTCCGGTCAGCAGCAGCCTGCGCCGCCCCCGTCCGAGCAGAAGTCGCCGATCCCGCTCTCGGCCGACGGCCTCGGGGCGCAGCTGCTGCTCACGGTGTCGGAGGAGATCGGCGAGATCTCGAGCGAGATCGCCAGCGTGGCGCGGACGCTCACGCATTTCCCGGCCTTCTACTACTGGATCGTGCGGACCGCGAACGACCCGGGAGCCTACAATCTCCTGATCGAGATCGCCTGGAAGCTCGCGCTGGTGCTCGGTTGCGCACTCTCGGCCGAATGGGTGATCTTCCGCCTGATCCGGCGTCCGGTTGCGTTCCTGGAAGGACGTGTGCCCCAGACCGCGCGCCTGCCGGCGCAGGCGCTGCCCATCGCCGATCCGCCATCGTCGGTGACGGATGTCATCGCCGAACCGGAACTGCACAAGCGCCGTCACAGCCTGGCGCGGGTGTGGCAGGTCATGCTGCGGCTGCCTTTCGTGCTGGGGCGCTTCGTCCTTGAACTGCTTCCCGTGGTCCTCTTTGTCGGCGTTGCCACGGCGCTGCTCGGCACCGTGATCGGTGAGCCCACGACGGTTCGCCTTGTGATCCTCGCGGTTGCCAACGCCTATGCGTTCTCGCGCGGGCTCATCTGCCTGGTCCGGGCGCTGGCGGGTCCGTTCGGCCTGTTTCCGGTTCGGGCCGAGACCGCGGCCTATATCGAGATCTGGGCGCGCCGCATCGTCGGCGTCGGCGTCTCCGGTATCGCCTTCGCCAATGTAGCGCTGCTGCTGGGCCTGCATCGTGCCGGTTACGCTGCGCTGCTCCGCATGGTGATGCTGGTCGTTCACCTCTTCGTCGTCGTCATCATCCTGCAATGCCGCCGGCAGGTCGCCGAGGCCATCGGCGCGCCGGCCGACCGGCCGGGCATCGCGGCCCGCCTGCGCAACCGTATCGCCGGCGGCTGGCATTATCTCGCCATCGCACTGGATCTTGCGCTGTGGGCGGTGTGGGCGCTCAACATCCGCAACGGCTACTCGCTGCTGCTGCAATATTTCGTCGGCACTGTCGTGGTCGCCGTGATCACGCGCCTCGCCATCATGCTGACGCTGAGCCTGATCGACCGCGGCTTCCGCATCCAGCCGGAGATCCTGCAGCGCTTTCCGGGCCTCGAGATCCGCGCCAACCGCTATCTGCCGCTGCTGCGCAGGATCGTCTCCAGCGTGATCGTCTTCATTGGCCTCGTGGCCGTGCTCGAGGTCTGGGGTGTGGATGCCATCGTCTGGTTCTATGGCGGCCAGATCGGCAGCCGGCTGATCTCGGCGGTGGTGACCATCGGCCTCGCCGTGTTCATGGCAGCGGCGATCTGGGAAGCCAGCAACGCGCTGCTGGACCGCCAGATCAACACGCTGTCGCGGGACGGGCACTACGCCCGCGCCGCGCGTCTTCGCACCTTCCAGCCGATGCTGCGCACGGCGCTGCTCTGCCTGATCGCCACCGTCGTCGGCCTCACCGCGCTGAGCGAGATCGGCGTCAACGTCGCGCCGCTGCTCGCGGGGGCCGGCATCGTCGGCATCGCGATCGGCTTCGGTTCGCAGAAGCTGGTGCAGGACCTCATTACCGGGCTGTTCCTGCTGCTGGAGAACACGGTCCAGGTCGGCGACAATGTCAGCGTGTCTGGGCTGTCAGGCGTGGTCGAGAATGTTTCCATTCGAACGATTCGCCTGCGCGCGGGCGACGGCGCCGTGCACATCGTGCCGTTCAGCGCGGTCACGACCATCACCAATGCCAGCCGCGGCGCCGGCAACGCCTCGGTCAGCGTCAACGTCGCCTACAAGGAAGACACCGACCGCGCCGGCCAGATCCTCAAGGACATCGTCGACGAGATGCGCCGCGAGCCGGAATTCCGCCCGCTGATCCGCGGCGACCTCGATCTGTGGGGCGTCGACAAGGTCGACGGCGCGATGGTGTCGATCGTCGGCCAGATCCGCTGCACCGAGGCCGGGCGCTGGCCGGTTCAGCGCGAATTCAACCGTCGCATGAAGCTGCGCTTCCAGCAGAACGGCATCGACGTCGCATCCGCCACCCAGACCATCCTGATGCACATCGTGCCGCCGGCAGATGGCGCGGCCAATCTGACGCCGCGGCGGGCGGCCGGATAGCCCGTCGGCCGTAACTTCCGGCTTGCCTCTGCCCACCCGGCAGCGTTCACTCGGCCTCCAGCCCGCTGCCGACATGCGGGCGACGACAATGGGTGGGTGGAATGCTACGAGGGCTGTGGGCCGCCTTGCGCGGTCATGTGATCGTCTTGTGCGCCTTGGTCGGAGCTGCCGCGTGGATCGCACCGGGCCATGCTCAGCCGTTTCCCTCGCGACCGATTACCCTCATCGTACCGTTCGCGGCGGGCGGTCCGACCGATACGCTGGCACGGATCCTGTCGGAGCGGATCGCCGCCGAGCTGCACACCACGGTCGTGGTCGAGAACGTGGCGGGCGCTTCCGGCAGCATCGCCGGTGCGCGCGCGGCGCGTGCGGCGCCTGATGGCACCACCATCACCATCGGCCATTGGGGCACCCACGTCTTGAACGGCGCGATCTTCAAGCTGCCCTATGACGTGGTCACCGATTTCGAGCCGGTCGCGATGATCGCGATGGGGACGCAGCTCATCGTCGGCCGGAAGTCACTCGAGGCGACCAACCTGAAAGAGATGATCGCCTGGCTGAAGGCCAACCCCGGCAAGGCCACCGCCGGGACGGCCGGGGCCGGCACGGGCGCGCATGTCGCCGGCGTCTTCTTCAAGGGCAAGACCGGCACCGACTTCCAGTTCGTGCCCTATCGCGGCGCAGGGCCCGCCATGATCGATCTCGTCGCCGGGCAGATCGACATCATGTTCGATCAGGCCTCGAACTCGCTGCCGCACGTCAAGAGCGGTGCGATCAAGGCCTTCGCAGTGACCTCGCCGACGCGGCTCGCGTCTGCGCCCGATGTGCCGACGGTCGACGAAGCGGGTTTGCCCGGTCTCTATATTTCCTACTGGCACGGCATCTGGGCACCGAAGAACGCGCCAAAGGACATCGTCACCAGGCTCAACGCCGCGATCGTCGCCGTGCTTGCGGAGCCTGCCGTCAAGCAGCGCTTTGCCGAGCTGGGACAGGAGATTCCGCTGCCAGCGCAGCAGACGCCCGCAGCGCTTGCGGCGTTCCAGAAGGCCGAGACCGAGAAATGGTGGCCGATCGTGAAGGCTGCCGATATCAAGCCCGAATAGCCGCGGCGTTAACCTTTTCTCGCGTGCGATTGCCTGTCGTTCGCGAAAGTCTCGCTGCGGTGCGAGATCACAATCGATGCCTCCGTCGCTACGTCCTTGATCTCAATGGAGCGCTGGCCGACAATGTCCGCGGTTCAATGTGAAGCTTTTTGGGGGAATTCGTGAATAGACCTGCCCGGGTCGTTGCCCAATCGACGTCGTCCGATTCGCCGCAAGGCATGACACTGTTGCGCGATCCGTTGCTCAACAAGGGAACCGCCTTTACGGAAGCCGAGCGCGCGGCCCTCGGCCTGCGCGGCCTGTTGCCGCCTTGCGTGTTGACGATGGAGACGCAGGCCCAGCGCGTCCTCACCAATCTGCGCACGCTGCCGACCGATCTTGAAAAATACGTCGCACTGAACGCGCTGCATGATCGCAACGAGGCGCTGTTCTTCCGCGTCGTCGTCGACAACATCGACGAGATCCAGCCGATCATCTACACCCCGACGGTCGGGCTCGCCTGCCAGAAATACGGCCTGATCTTCCAGCGGCCGCGCGGCATGTTCATCTCCTCGCGCGACCGCGGCCAGATCGCCGAGCTTCTGAAGAACTGGCCGTATGCGGCCAAGCTGATCGTCGTCACCGACGGCGAGCGCATTTTGGGACTTGGCGATCTCGGTGCCAACGGCATGGGCATCCCGGTCGGCAAGCTCTCGCTCTATTCGGCCTGCGCCGGCGTGCATCCGGAAGCGTGCCTGCCGATCGTGCTCGATGTCGGCACCAACAACGAAGAGCTGTTGAACGATCCCTATTATCTCGGCCTGCGCGAGCGGCGGCTGACTGGCGAAGCCTATGATAGCTTCGTCGACGAATTCATGCAGGCCGCGCGAAAAACCTTTCCGGGCGTGCTGATCCAGTTCGAGGATTTCGCCAATCACTCGGCGTTCAAGCTGCTGCACAAATACCGGGATGACGCCTGCGTCTTCAACGACGACATTCAGGGCACTGCGGCGGTCGCGCTCGCCGGCCTGTTCTCGGCGCTCCGCGTCAACGGCGGCAAGCTGAGGGATCAGCGCATCCTGTTCCTCGGCGCAGGTGAGGCGGCAACCGGCATTGCCGACCTCGTGGTGTCCGCGATGATGGCGGAGGGCGCCTCGGAAGCCGAAGCACTGCGGCGCAATTGGCTGGTGGATTCCCGCGGCCTCGTCGTCGGTGGCCGCGAGGGCCTCTCCGGTCACAAGCTGCGCTATGCGCACACCGGTCAGGCGCCGATCTTCGACTTCCTCACCGCGATCAAGACGCTGAAGCCGACGGCGATCATCGGGGTTGCCGCAGTCGGCGGCGCCTTCACGCCCGAGGTGCTCGAGGCGATGGCCGAGCTCAACGAGCAGCCGATCGTGTTCGCGCTCTCCAACCCGACCTCGAAGGCCGAATGCTCGGCGGAGGACGCCTATCGCTACTCCGAGGGGCGCGCGCTGTTCGCCTGCGGCAGCCCGTATGACCCGGTGACGCTCAACGGCCGCAGCTTCGTGCCGCGCCAAGGCAACAACTCCTACATCTTCCCCGGCGTCGGCCTCGGCGTCATCGCCAGCGGCTCGAAGCTGGTGACCGACGAGATGTTCATGGCGGCGGCCCATACGCTCGCCGATTGCGTCGGCAAGGAGGACCTCGCGCAGGGCAGCCTGTATCCGGCCCTGCCGCGCATCCGCGAGGTCTCGGTCCGCATCGCCGCGGCCGTCGCGGACGTCGCCTATCAACGCGGGCTCGCCGACGGCCCGGCGCCCAACGACGTCAAGGCTCTGGTGCAGTCGCAGATGTACGAACCGCATTACTGAGAAAGCCGATTCCCGAGTGCTGCTAATCGCTGTCAAAGCAGAACGGGGCTGAGATCGAATCAGGCGGCCGAGGGCTCGGTGCACCTCTCCCGCCTGCGGGAGAGGTCGGCGTCTCCGGGCGACGCGCAGCATCGTCCCGAGTGCCGGGTGAGGGCTGTCTCCTTTTGGGGTTTCTTGATTGCGGAGAAGCCCTGTCCCCAGCCCTCCCCCGCAAGCGGGGGAGGGAGCAAACCTTCCTCGCGGCGGCGTTCGCTACCTGATCCCATTCATGCTCCAGGTCAGCCCGGCGCCACCATCACAGGTGGAATCGCCGTTGTGTCGCGCGGCCGCATATGCGACAGTCTGTAGCGTTACAAGAAACTCAATCCGCAAGGTAAGCCGCCATGGACGATCGTTTGCCCGAGCTGGGCGACCTCGAGCACGAGGTCATGCAATTGGTTTGGGCCCATGGTCCTGTCACGGCCGAAATCGTGCGCGAGCGGTTGTCCCGGCGTCTGAAGGAATCGACGGTGCGCACGGTGCTGCGCCGGCTCGAAGAAAAGGGCTATGCTAATCACACCGTGGACGGACGCACCTATGTCTACCACGCGGCCGAAGAGCGCTCGCGGGTTGCGGCCAAGGCGGTGCAGCGCATCGTCGACTGGTTCTGCAACGGCTCGATGGAAGAGGTCCTCGTCGGCATGGTGGACAACAAGATGCTCGACCAGCAGCAATTGCGCACGCTGGCCGACCAGGTGGCCAAGGCGAAGAAGGCGAGGGGAGTGAAGAAGGAATGATCGCAACTCTGGCGGAGGCGGCACTGCGCTCCCTTGTGCTGGGAGGCGTCGTCTGGTTCGGTCTCAACCTGTTTCGCGTGCGCAATCCGCACGTTCACATGACGGCCTGGGTCGTCGTGCTGCTGGCGTCGCTGGCGATGCCCTTCGTGATGCACTGGCCGACGCTCACGATCACCCGACTGCCTTTGCCGGTCGCCGTGCCGGATGATTTCCTCCCCGCCGACATCTCGATGCTGGAGACGCCGCAGCCCGCTCTGCCAGTCGCGCCCGGCATTGCTATCGCGCCGCAAGCCAAAGGCGGGCTTTCGATCAATTGGTGGCTCGTTGCCACCATCATCTATGCCGGCGTCGCCGGCCTGTTGCTGCTGCGGCTCGCGACCGGGCTCTGTCTGACCTGGCGTCTGAGGCGCGCGGCGAAGCCGATCAAGAGCCTGCAGATGATCGACGCCGACGTGCGCGTCAGCCGCGATGTCGGCGGCCCCGTCACCTTCGGCTCGACCATTCTGGTGCCGCCGCAATTCGCCGGCTGGGACGCGAAGAAGCGCCTCGCGGTGCTCGCCCATGAAGGCGCGCATGTCGCCAATCGCGATTTCTACGTCCTCCTGCTGGCATCCCTCAACCGCGCGGTGTTCTGGTTCAGCCCGTTCTCGTGGTGGCAGCTCGCGCGCCTTGCCGAGCTCGCCGAGATCATCAGCGACGCCGAGGCGATCGAGGTGATCGACGACCGGCTGTCTTATGCGGAAATCCTGCTCGATTTTGCCAGCACCGTGAAACCGCGGCCGGTCGAGCTTGCGATGGCGCGGGCCTCGACCGTGCGCGCCCGTGTCGAGCGCATCATCGCGGCTGCGGCGATGCCCGTGGCGGTCAGCTGGCGCAAGCGGGTATGGATCGCGGCTGCGATCGTCCCGGTGGTGATCGTGTCCGCCGGCATGATCGCCTATCGCACGCCGGATGCGGCGCCCCTGGCCGCGGATGCCGGCGAGGTGCCTGCCCAGCATTACCGCCCGTTCGTCAATTTCTACGCCATGGGTCCGGCCTCGGTGTTCGCCATCTTCCGCGAGGGCGACGAGGTCTATGGCCAGCTCACCGGCCAGCGCAGGCTGCGCCTGACGGTCGGCAATGACGGCACGGCGTCCTACGCAGCCTCGTCCGGCGAGATCACGTTCTCAGCTGATGCGGAGCGCCGCTCCTCCGAGCTGACACTGCGCATGAACGGCCGCGACATTCGCGCAGTTCGTGTCGCCGAGATGCCGACGGCGGCCGCAGGTCCGGCGCCGCTCGATCAGTATGTCGGTTGGTACAGGGTCGCGCCGAACCGCGTGCTCACGGTGCGCCGCGACGGGGATCGGCTCCAGGTGCAGGAAACCGTGCAGGGCCGTGCGGCGCTCCTCGCCGAAGGTGCCGACGTCTTCTCGATCCGTGGCGACAATCTCCTGATCTTCCTGCGTGATGACCAGGCCAAGGTTTCGCGCGTGCTGGTCCAGAACGCGGTCTTCGGCGCCCGTCTCGCATCGCGGATCGACGCGGCAGCGGCGCAGGCGATCGAGGCCGACTTCGCGCGCCGTGTCGCGGAGGTGCCGGATCGCTTCCGCGAGCAGGTTCCCGTCGCCGGCGGCAAGGAGATGATCCTGCGTGGAATCGAAGACCTGCGCCATGGCACGCCGAATTACGATCGGATGAGTGCACCGTTCGCTGCCAAGATCCACCGTCAGGTCGACGAATTGCACGCGACGTTCGTCGCTCTCGGCGCGGTGGAGTCGCTGTTCTTCCGCGGCGTCGGGCCTGGCGGCTACGACATCTATGGCGCAAAGTTCGAGAACGGCACGGCCGAATTCCGCCTGCTGCTCGAGCCCGACGGCAAGGCCGGCGACGTGCTGTTCCGGGCCGACGGCAATGACGAGCTCGGCGGCATCGTGCCTTGCGCGGAGGAGGCGGGCGTGCGCGGCCGTGCCGGCACCTCGCCGATCAGGATCATGGTCTATAACGAGATGGGCGACGACATCCAGCTGTTCAATCTCGATGCGGACGGCAATCGCAAGACGCAGATCGTCAGGCCCAACATGACCTGGGCCGCCACGACCACCGTGAACAATCCCTGGATGATTGCCGACAAGTCGGGACGGTGTCTGGAGATCCTGGTGCCGGGCCGGCAGACGCGCTTCCACAATGTCGAGGCTTCGAACCTCGGCGCGCGTCCGGGGCGCGCCGCGCGCCGCGCCGTTCCGATCGCCAACGGCGAGGCGATGCTGCGCCGCTATATCGAGGGCGTCGGCAGAGGACAGCCGGACTACGAGCACATGACCGCGGAAGTGGCTGATATCACGCGTCAGCAGCTGCCGTTCGACCAGGCGATCCTGGCGCGGCTCGGTGCGCTGCGTGCGGTCTCCTTCCGCGGCGTCACCGCGCTCGACAGCGACATCTACATCGCCCAGTTCGCCAACGGCTCGGCGGAATGGCGCATCGGGGTCAGGAACGACACCATCACCAAGATCGCGCTCGGGCCGAATTTCTAGCGGCAGCGCCGCTCCCGATGTCTTGATGGAGGTGTTTCAATCTCCGCTTGTCTGCCAGTCCTGCGAATGCTACGATCCGTAGCATTACAATTCGTAGCCCCGAGCGACACCGTCGGGCGGGCTCGAAGAAGTGGGCATCCGCCATGAGCAATTCCGCAAAGGCCGAAGCCGTGCTGGCGCTCCATCGCTTCGGGATGGGGCCGCGGCCGGGATCGATTGCCGCCCTCGGGAGCGACCCGCGCGGCGCGCTGATCGCCGAACTCGACCGTCCGCTCGCGCTCACCGCGGCGAACGGTCTGCCCTCCAGTGCGAAAGCCTATCGCACCGTGGCCGATGCCAATGCGCGGCGGGCGGCGCGCGCCAAGCAGGCGCAGCAACAGGCGAAGAAGCAGAAAATGGCCATAGCGACCGTTGCTTCGAGCGACCAAGCTCAGGCGCAGCCCGACGGGCAAGCGCAGGGTTATAACGAGGACAAGGACGCCGCCGAGATGGCGGCGAAGCAGGCGGCCGACGCCGTTCCCGATCCCGGACGTCCGATGTATCTGCAGGAGGCCAAGCTGCGCACGGAGGCGGCGCTCTCTGCCGATATCGGCTTTGCCGAGCGGCTGGTCTGGTTCTGGTCCAATCATTTCTGCGTCTCGGCCAACCGGATCCAGAGCATGTCCGGCGCCTATGAACGCGAGGCGGTTCGCGCCAATGCGCTTGGCCGGTTCGTCGATCTCCTGCTGGCTGTCGAAGGCCATCCGGCGATGCTGTTCTATCTCGACAATCTCGGTTCGATGGGGGCGAACTCGACCGCGGGCATCAACCGCAGCAGCGGCCTCAACGAGAACTTTGCCCGCGAGATCATGGAGCTGCATACGCTCGGCGTGCGCACCGGCTACACCCAGGACGACGTCATCAGCTTCGCCAACGTGCTGACCGGCTGGACGCTGGTGCCGCCGGGGGCCGATCCCCAGCACGGCGGCGACTTCACCTTCAATCCGCGGCTGCACGAGCCCGGCGGACAGACCGTGCTCGGCAAGCGCTATGAGCAGGACGACGTCGAGCAGGGGCGCGCCGTGCTGCGCGATCTCGCCGCGCATCCGGCAACCGCGACCCATGTCGCGACCAAGCTTGCGCGCCATTTCGTCGCCGACGAGCCGCCGCCGGCCCTGGTCGAGCAGATGGCGAAGGCGTTTCGCGACACCGACGGAGATCTCAAGCAGGTCGCGACCCTGATGGTGTCGTCGGACGAGGCGTGGCGCGGTCCGCCGTCAAAGCTCAAGCGTCCGGGCGAATGGGTCGTCGGCATGGCGCGCGCAACCGGCATCACGGTGGTCGATCCCGTCCGCTTCACCGGAGGCCAGGAACTGCTGGGCGAGGCGCTGTGGCGGCCGCCCGCGCCCAAGGGTTATCCGGACGACGAGGCGAGCTGGATCGACGGCGTCGGCCGGCGGCTCGACGTCGCCAACAATTTTGCCGAACGCATCACCGGCATGGCCGATCCGCAAGCCATCATCGAGGACGTCTTCGCATCGCAGATCGCGCCCGAGGTGAAGCAGGCGGTCGGCCGCGCCGAGAGCCGGCAGCAGGCGCTGGCGCTGCTGTTCATGTCGTCGGATTTTCAGAGGAGGTGAGCATGGGCTTCGTCAATCATTTGCCCACGCGGCGCGAGCTTCTGGTCGGCTCCGGTGCGCTGTTCGCATGGAGCCAGATGCCAAGGATTGCGCGCGCCGAAGGCCGCGATCCGCGTCTGCTCGTCATCGTTCTTCGCGGCGCGCTCGACGGCCTCGGCGCCGTCGCGCCGGTCGGCGATCCCGACTGGATCTCGTTACGCGGCGATCGCGCACTGGTGCTGGACGGCAAGCCGCCGGCGCTGCCGCTCGATGCCTTCTTCGCGCTCAATCCGGCGATGCCGAATTTGCACCGCCTCTACAAAGGCGGCAAGGCCGCGATCGTCCACGCAGTTGCGACGCCCTATCGCGAGCGCTCGCATTTCGATGGCCAGGACGTGCTGGAGAGCGGGCTCGTCAAGCCCGGTATGACCAGTTCGGGATGGCTCAACCGCGCGCTGCTCGCGCTGGAATCCGGCGGCCGCGTCGATCCGCGCGGCAGCCGCGCGCTCGGGATCGGCTCGGTGACACCGCTGGTGGTGCGCGGCTCGGCGCCGGTCATGACTTGGGTGCCGCAAAAATTGCTGCCGGCGAGCGAGGATACACAGAGCCGCCTGCTCGATCTCTACCAGCACACCGACCCGAAGCTCGCGACCGTGCTGCAGGCGCGCATGAAGCTCGCTTCGCTCAGCGGGGCACCTGGCGCGGGCGATGCCATGTCGGACGATCCGACCCTGGCGCCGCCGGGCATCGCGCGCGTACGCGCCTATTTCGCCGACGCCGCCGGCACCGCCGCGCGCTATCTTGCCAAGCCCGATGGTCCGCGCGTCGGCGCCATGGGCTTCGTCGGTTGGGATACGCATATCGCCGAAGGCGCAGCATCTGGTCAGCTCTACAATCTGCTCGGCGCGCTCGACGGCGCCTTCGCCGCGATCGAGAGCAACATGGGCGAAGCCTGGAAGGAGACCGTCGTTGCCGTCGTCACCGAGTTCGGCCGCACTGCGCGCATCAACGGCACGCAGGGCACCGATCACGGCACCGGCACGGTCGCGTTCCTGATCGGCGGCGGGCTCGCCGGCGGTCGCGTGATCGCGGACTGGCCGGGGCTGAAGCCGGCGCAGCTGTTCGAGGATCGCGACCTCAAGCCGACCACAGATCTGCGCGCCGTGCTCAAGGGCCTGCTCAGGGATCATCTGCGCGTCGAGGAGAAGGTGCTGGCCGATCTGGTCTTCCCCGGCAGCGCAGACATCAAGCCGATGGGGGGCCTTGTGGCCTGAAGCGCGATGTGCATGCTGACACAACGAGAGCTCGATTTTCTCGCCAGCTTGAAGACGACCTGGCGAAGGCTTTATTGGCGTGAGTTTGCGCGTATTCTCAAAGAGGGGGCAGAGTCCGGCGAGACTCGCGTCAACATTTGCCCCGCCTCGCAAAGGGTGTGACGAGAAGCCTGGATGAGACGCCGGCGGTTCATTTCATTTCTCGGGGCAGCCGCGCTGGCGCCGCTCTCCGCTCCGCCAGTGTATGCGGAGCCATCTGGCGGCTGCGGTGTTCCGCTCGAGCGGGAAGATGGCTGGCCTGCCGGCTCCGTCAATGACGATGGGCTCGTCGACCGCGACGCGCTATGCAGGATGGGGGATCGGCTCGCATCGAGCGATGCCAATATTCATGCAGTGCTGGTCGCCCGCAACGGCAAGCTGGCGTTCGAGCGATACTTCAAGGGCTCTGACGAGATACCCGGCCACATCTACGGCCGCCGGGTGGAAACGGTCACCTTTGATGCCGCTACACTGCATGACATGAAATCGGTGTCGAAGAGCGTCACCTCCCTCGCGGTTGGGATCGCGATCGATCGCGGGCTGATACGCAGCGTCGACGAGCCGATCTTCAGCTTTTTTCCCGAGCTGTCCGACTTGCGTTCTCCTGAAAAGGACCGCATCCGGCTGGCGCACGTGCTCACCATGTCGATGGGTCTGAAGTGGGTCGAGGCGACGCCCGCAACGGGAGACTACGACAATGACGAGGCGCGCATGCACATGGCATGGGATCCGTGTCGCTACGTTCTTGGTCTTCCGGTGACAGCCGCCGCGGGGCAAGAGTTCTTCTACAACACCGGCGCGCTCACGCTGGTGTCGGCCATCATCCGCAAGGCGACTGGACGTCCCCTCGACGAATTCGCGCGCGAGAATTTGTTCGAGCCTCTGGGTATCACCGGCCCGGCATGGGGGCGGTACAGGGGGGATACCGATGCTGGAGGAGGATTGCGTCTACGGCCGCGCGACATGGCCAAGATCGGCCAGCTTGTGCTTGCGGGCGGCCGATGGAACGACCGCCAGATCGTCTCCAAGGCGTGGATCGAGGCTTCGACGGCAGAGAAGATCAAGGCGACGGACGATCAATCCTACGGATATCTGTGGTGGCGCGGCCAAACGCGCCTCAATGACCGGAAGGTCGCCTGGCTCGGCGCGCTGGGGCGCGGCGGGCAGTCGATCCGCATCGTCCCGGAGCTCGATCTCGTCGTCGCAGTGACTGCGGGTCACTATCAGGACTACAGCCCGAAAGCGTTTCAACTCCAGTTCGGCATATTCAGGGACGTCCTGCGCGCGATCCCGCCTCCGGCCTGAGCTGGAGCCGGCCACCGGGGGGCAGCTTGTCCCGATTCAGGACGCGTCACTGTGGTGGAATCGACACAGTTGACGCGAAACGGCGGCGGCCCCAGGCCCGCTTTTGTTCCGACAAGGTTCTGCCCTCATTGCCCACCGAAACTCGGCATCGTTCGGAGGGCGCATCATGTCTTGCATTGCACGTGCCGAAACTGCCCGGATTTCACTGGCAACCTCGAGCCGGCTGCTGCTGGCCGTCGTCGGAGCCGCCTCGCTCGCCGCCTGTGCGCAATCGCCGGTTGGCCGCCAGAAGGCCGATCTCGCGGCCACCGGCCGGCAGGCCGCGGTCGAGCGGCCGCACCGGGTGGCGGCGCTGCATCCAAGGCCGGTCAGCCGGGTGCGCATTCCCGATGGCGATGCAAAGCAAGCGGCCTCGCACGGCGTTGCCAGCTTCTATTCGGATACGGAGACTGCGAGCGGCGAGAAGTTCGACAAGAACGAATTGACCGCGGCCCATCCGACCCTGCCATTCGGCACGAAGCTGCGCGTCACCGACGTTTCCTCCGGCCGCTTCGTGACCGTCAGGGTCAACGACCGCGGTCCCTACATCCGCGGACGCGTGGTCGACGTCTCGCCTTCCGCGGCCGAGGCGCTCGGCATGGTCGACAGGGGCATCACCAATGTCCGGCTCGACGTCGTGCAATGAGGCCCGGTCCGTCGAGATCGATTCCCGCACTTAACCGGCTGTTAGCCGCTCTGTCGCACCATGGGCGTCCAACAATTCGGGGCTCCAGGTTCGGGGTCTTCTGGGGAGGCGGCGCTTGAATACGATCCAGTATCTCGAAGATCAGGCTGCGCGCGCCGAGAGGCTCGCCAAACGGATCACGGATACGCTGACGATCGAAAGGCTCCTGACCTTCGCGGGCGAGCGCCGCCGCGAGATCGAGGTCATCGCCGGCAAGCACCGCCGCGCTTAACTCCTGCATCCATGCTCTGAGCGCATTCGCCCTCGCTGCGAGGCGCGGAACTTCTTCCTTTTTCCTGCGTCATGACAGTGATTGAAGAGGAGGACATCATGGGTTTTGGACGAGGTGCTTTGCTTTGGTTGCTTGGCGTGCCGCTGCCGATCGTTCTGCTGCTGGCATTGTTCTGGCATCACTGAGGTGACTGGATCACATGAAAGCGCCGCGGAAGCGGCGCTTTTTTGTCGATGCGTAAAACGGCTTAGCGCTCCTTCCGACCGGATGGCGCAACGCTCAGTATGAGTGGCTCTCGACGAAGTCGCTGAGATAATCGGGCATCGTCACGCCGTCGATATCGCAGCGCGCCCGGATCTCGCCGGCAACATCGGTCGAGATGTCCTTCATCCAGTGTTCGAGCGTGTTGAACGAAATCACCTTGATGGGGTCGTTGAAGCAACCCGCGACGAGCTCGCCGATCGTGGCTTCGAGATCGCTCCGTTCGATGCGAATCACCGTTGCCTCATTGAGGCGATCGATCACCACGAACAGGGTTTGGTCTGCGCCGTAGGGCACGACCGGGGGCGGCAGGGCGGCTTGGAGCATCTGGGGGCACTCACGCCTTTACTTCCGATAATCACTAACGGGAAAATCCGGAAGAAAGTTCCTGAGCTCAACCAGCTTCTGGGAATCGTCAGAGAAATTCTCTCCAGCGCGAAAGCTCGATGACGTGTTCGGGCGAGAGGATGCCTGTCACGAGGGGCGGTTGTGCCACGGTGCGGATCTCATAGAGATGCCGGGTCGCGGCCGGCTTCTTCATGAAGGCCGAGATGCACTCGTCGAGGGTGCCTTGACTGATCTGGTAAGGCTCCCGGTCCGGCCGGCGCTCGTTTGCCAGCGACGGCCATTTATGCAGGGCCGCAAGCGCACCGAAATCGACCTTTGACTCCGCAACCACGTCTCCCATCGCTCTGCCTCACGCACAAAAACATCCCAGCACGCGGATTTGCGTGCCGGGGCCCACACCTGTCGCTGCATCTCAATGCCACAACGCCGAAAACGCAGCAGCCGGGAAAAGGTTCCCGGCCGCGTTGTCGCGATCAGCTCGCCGCCGCGATCTTGTGCCCCGGGCTGGCTAGACCGTGGCCGTGCTCGTCGCCGCGGCTGACCTCCGGCGGCAGCCCGGCGAAGCGCCGCAAGGCTTCCGCCATCTGCACCCGGCCCGGCACCCCGGTGATCACCACATCGACCATGGTGAAGGACGAGTGGAAATGGCCGTGCGCCCTGAGCTGCTCGACCGGGACGCCTGCGGCCGACATCGCTTCGGCATAAGCGACCCCTTCGTCGCGCAGCGGATCGAACTCGCAGGTCGTCACGAACGCCGGCGGCAACCTATCGACCTTGCCGCGCAGCGGCGAGACGCGCGGATCGGTGCGGTCGGCTGGCGAGCAGTAGAGGTCCCAGAACCAGTACATCAGCGAGCGCGTCAGGAAATAGCCCGTCGCATTGTCGTTGTAGGAGGGACGATCGAAGCTGCAGTCGGTGACCGGGCAGATCAGGAGCTGACCGGCGATCTCCGGCCCGCCACGGTCGCGTGCGAGCTGGCAGGTGACGGCGGCGATGTTGCCGCCGGCGCTCCAGCCCGCAACCAGCACCGGGCCCGGCTTGCCGCCGAGCTCAGTGGCGTGCTCGGCGATCCAGCGCGTGGCCGCATAGCCGTCTTCGGCCGCCGTCGGGAAGCGATGCTCGGGGGCGTGGCGATAGCCCACGCTGACGAACATCATGCCGGTCCGCCGCACCATGTCGCGGCAGAACGGCTCGTCCGACTGCGCGTCGCCGAGCACCCAGCCGCCGCCGTGGAAATAGATCACGACCGGATGCGGTCCCGGCGTTGCCGGCTTGTAGACGCGGTACGGCAGCGCGCCATCGGTGACGGGCAGTGTGCCGTCGACGATATCGCCGATCGGCCGCCCGGCGGGGCGGCCCTTGTTGAACTCGTTCACGAACTCGCGCGCGCCGAGCGCGCCCATCGACTCGATCTGCGGCAGGTTCAGCGATGCGAGCAGGTTCAGCACCAGCCGCACATCCGGCTGCAGCCGCACCACCTCGCCGTCATTGCATTGCTCTGCGCCGCCGGGGCCGGTGAGCTTGAAACCAAGCATGCCGCGGCTGACCACCTCGTCGCAGATGCTGCGATAGGGGCCGACGCCACCGGTATAGGGCATCAGGCCCTGCACCTTGCCGGGGACGTTGGCGCCCGTGTACCAGGTGTTGGCGAGCCGATGCAGCGTCACCATCGAACAGTCCGCCATGTGCCGGCCCCAGCCGGCCTGCGCCGTCTCGGTCGGCTCGATCGTGGTGAAGCCGGCATCGCGCAGTGCGGCCAGCCGGTCGACCACCCAATCGACATGCTGCTCGATCGACACCGCCATGTTCGACAGCACCGACGGGCTGCCGGGCCCGGTGATCATGAAGAAGTTCGGAAAGCCTTCGACCGTCAGCCCGAGATAGGTCTGCGGCCCCTGGGCCCAGACATCGGTCAGCGACTTGCCGCCGCGCCCGGTGATCGGATGCACGGCGCGGATCGCGCCGGTCATGGCGTCGAACCCGGTCGCGAACACGATGACGTCGACGTCGACGCTGCGGCTGTTCGTGGAGATGCCGCTGGCCGTGATCGCCTTGATCGGCTCCTGGCGCAGATTGACCAGCGTGACGTTCGGCCGGTTGTAGGTGGCATAGTAGTTGGTATCGAGGCAGGGACGTTTTGCGCCGAACGGGTGGTCGTGCGGCATCAGCGCCGCAGCGGTTTCGGGATCCTTCACGGCCGCCGAGATCTTCTCGCGGATGAGATCGCAGATCAGCTTGTTGCCGTCGACATCGACCGCCTGATCGGCCCAGAGCTGCGTCAGGATATAGACGAGATCGCCCTTGCCCCAGGCTTCCTCGAAGCGCGCGCGGCGCTCGGCGTCGCTCAATTGCCAGCTCACCGCCATCTGCTGCGGATAGGGCACGCCGGCCATCGACTGGCGCGCCTGCTCGCGATAGGCTAGGCGATCGGCCTGCAGCAGGCTCATGCGGTCGGACGGCGCCGGCCCGTTATGCGCCGGCAGTGCGAAGTTCGGCGTGCGCTGGAATACGGTCAGATGCGCGGCCTGCTCGGCGATCAGCGGGATCGACTGGATCGCGGACGAGCCGGTGCCGATCACGGCGACGCGTTTTCCGGCGAGATTGACGCCGCCATGCGGCCAGCGCCCGGTGAAATAGACCTCGCCTTTGAAATCCTTGACGCCGTCGATCTCCGGCGGTTTGGGCGCCGAGAGGCAGCCGGTGGCCATGATGTAATGGCGGCAGGAGACCGGTCGGCCATTGTCGGTGGTCAACTGCCAGCGCTCGGCCTTCTCGTCCCATTTGGCTTCGGTGACCTTGGTCCCGAAGCGGATGTCGCCCCTGAGGTCGTAGCGGTCGGCGACGAAGCCGAGATAGCGCAGGATTTCGGGCTGGGTCGCGTATTTCTCCGACCAGGTCCAGGCCGTCTCGAGCTCCGGATCGAACGTGTAGCTGTAGTCGATGGTCTGGATGTCGCAGCGCGCGCCCGGATAGCGGTTCCAATACCAGGTGCCGCCGACATCGCCGGCCTCTTCGAGGCCGACCGCCCTAAAGCCGGCCTTGCGCAGGCGATGGAGGAGATAGAGGCCGGCAAATCCGGCGCCGACCACGGCGACGTCGACCTGCTGAGCGGTTCCGCGCTCCTCGGAGGCACGTGTAGCAACCATCGCGTCAGGCATGGCATCCTCCCGTATGTTTTGTTTTGCCGGCAGGCTATCGCCACATGCACGGCTTGTCATCACAGCAAGTGCAATCTTGGGTAGGCGTTTGCGGCGTCATCGTGGCCGCGTGAACCTTGCGGCACTACACGCACCGCGATGCACAATGGCCGTGATTGCCCGGGCTAATCATGCCCGATCCGCCTGTGTATGCTTGCGGTTACAAGCCACGCGTACCGACCGGGCGTCATGACAGAGTTGAGTGAGCGGACTAAAGCGAACATGGACGTCGTCCTGGAGGAGACGTGCCGGCAATTGCCGCATGGCGGCGATCACGACAGCCGCAGGTTCATCGCCGAGCGCCTGATCGAGGCAGCGCAGGCCGGGCACTCCACGCTCGGCGAGCTCGGCATCGTCGCGCGGCACGCGCTGGCGGCGATTCTCGCAAAGCGCAGTTAGTGTGAGCCGGCAGGCTTGCCCCGCCGACGGCCGCGGACGTAACCTGCAGGAAACCGTTCCGCGCATCGAGATGCACCGAAGATGCGATCCGTGCTCGCGCTTCTTGCGGCCTCCATTGTCCTGTGTTGCGCCGGCTCGGCCGTAGCGCAGCCGGTCGGACAGTTTCCATTCGCGCTGACGCGTGAAGGACAGATGCTCGGCGCCGTCGAAGGTGAGATAGCCTCGTTCAAGGGACTGGCCTACGCGGCGCCGCCGGTCGGCGCGCTGCGCTGGCGCCCGCCGCAGCCGACGCCCGAAAGTTCGGAGATGCACACCGCCTACGATTACGGCGCGCCGTGCCTTCAGCCGGCGTTGCCTGATGCGAGCGAGGATTGCCTGACGCTGAACGTGTTCCGTCCCTTCGGGGTCGACGGCCCGCTGCCGGTGATGATGTTCATCCATGGCGGCGGATTTGTCGGCGGCACCGCGAATGAGCGGCTGTTCGACGGTGCCAGGCTGGCGCAGGCCGGCCTCATCGTGATCACCGCAAATTATCGCCTCGGCGCGCTCGGCTGGCTCGCTCATCCCGCGTTGACGGACAGCGGCTCCGGCAATTACGGCCTGATGGACCAGATCGCCGCGCTGCATTGGGTTCATGACAACATCGCGGCCTTCGGCGGCGATCCTGATAATGTCACCTTGTTCGGCTGCGACGCAGGCGCGACATCGATCGCGCTTCTGATGCTGTCCGCGCAGTCGCGCGATCTGTTCCAGAAGGTCATTCTGCAATCGGTGCCCGGTCGCGCGCCGCTGCGTTCGGCGCAGGACGCGCAGGCGATGGGCCGGCAGTTCGTGGCGGCGCTTGGACCGCAGGCGGATTTGCGCGCTGCCGAACCGCGACGCCTGCTTGCCGCCGAGAGCCGTCTGCTGGAGCAATCGCGGCACGGCTTCGCGCCGATGGTGGATGGAGCTCTGGTGACCGAGGATATCGCGGCAGGCTTTGCGGCCGGACACCAAAGCCGCATTCCCCTGATGATCGGCTCGAACGACGACGAGACCGGTTTCGACGGCGAGTTCGATACCAGGGAAGAGCTTGCCGCGTCAGGCCTGACAAGCGATGAGCTGCGCAAGCTCTATCCCGATCTCGCCAAGCCTTCTCTCGCCAGGCCTTCGGATCTTGCGGCGAGGTTCTTCACCGACAAGGTCTTTTCCGAGCCTGCAAGGCTGCTGGCGCGCCTGCATGCCGCAAGCGGCGCGGCGACCTTCCGCTATCGCTTCGCCTACGTGCCCGAGGCGCGTCGTGCCAATCCTGGGACCGGGCACGGGCGGGAGCTGCAGTTCATCTTCGGTGCGGAAGGCGTGCCCGGAGCGGGTATCCTCTCGCGAGCTGATCGCGAGGTCGCAAGCCGCATGCGGTCCTATTGGATCAACTTCGCCAGGAGCGGCGATCCCAACGGTCCCGGTCTGCCGCGCTGGGACGCCGCGGCAGGCCGCGATCGCCTGCTGCTGATCACGAACGATCGCATCGCGAGCGGCGACGATCCCTTCGCCGAGCGTCTCGACCGGCTCGCGCGCTAGCGCGACAGAAAATGGATGGGCTTAAGCGGCGAGCTCGACGCGGGGCGCCGGCGTCAGCCGGTCTTCCTCCAGATAGTCCATCGCGCCGTCCTTCTCGACGGCGTAGAACTGCTGGCCTTCGCGCGACTTGAAGGCGGCGCGAACGATGCCGCGGCGGCCCTTGTCACTGTTGACGACGTCCCCCAGCGCAAACTTCTTCATCTCACGTCTCACTTGTCTTCAGGCCGACTGCTTCGGCCACGCCGGGATTTTGGGCGGCAAATCGTTAACGACTTGCTAACCATGCCGGTTTGCCTATGCTCGCCGCCGCGCGCGGGCACGCGCGCAGAGTGCCGATGAGACGAGCCCATGACGCGATTACCGACCCTGTTCCTGTCGCACGGCGGCGGCCCCTGGCCGTTCATGGAGGACCGGCGGGTGCAATATGCCAAAACCGCCGCGGAGTTCGGCCGGTTGCCGCAGCTTCTCCCGGAGAGGCCGAAGGCCGTGCTCGTCATCACCGGCCATTGGGAGGCCGATGCCTTCACCGTGTCGACCTCGCCGCAGCCGCCGATGGTGTACGACTATTACGGTTTCCCCGAGCATACCTATCACCTCAAATATCCGGCGCCGGGCCGGCCTGAGCTCGCGGCGCGGGTGAAGGCGCTGCTTGCCGGCGCGGGCGTCGATTGCCGGGAAGATCCCAATCAGGGTTTTGATCACGGCACTTTCGTGCCGCTCGGCCTGATGTATCCGAACGCCGACATGCCGATCGTGCTGCTGTCGCTGAAATCTGCTTACGATGCGGCCGAGCACATCAGGGTCGGCGAGGCGATCGCCTCACTCCGCGATGAAGGCATCCTGATCGTCGGCAGCGGGCTGACCTATCACAACATGCGCGGTTTCAACCGGCCGGAATCCAAGCCGGTCTCGTATGATTTCGAGGCCTATCTGAACGAGGCGATCAGCAACCCGGATGCGGGCCGCCGCAACGCGATGCTGGTCGATTGGGAGAGCGCGCCGAGCGCACGCCTGGCGCATCCGCGCGAGGACCATCTGCTGCCGCTGATGGTGGCCGCCGGCGCCGCCGGCAGCGATATCGGCAAGCGCGTCTTCGTCGACGAGGTCGCGGGTGTGGCGATGGCGTCGTATGTGTTTGGATGAATTCGTAGGGCGGATTAGCCCGCGGCTGCGCGAAGCGCAGTCCGCTGGCGTAATCCGCCGTCGTGCGGCATTAAGGTGGCGGATTACGCCTTCGGCTAATCCGCCCTACGGCATCCCGCGACCTCACCCGTATTTCAGCTTCATGAACAGGATGCCGCCGGCGAGCAGCATGGTGATGGCGTTGGCGGCGACCAGCGGCGCATCGCCCGAGAGCAGGCCGTAGATCAGCCAGAGCGCCAGCCCGAGCACCATGACCAGGAACATGCCGAGCGAGATGTCGCCGGTGGAGCGGGTCTTCCACACCTTGATGGCTTGCGGCGCGTAGGCCACGGTGGTGCAGGTGGCGGCGGCAAAGCCGATCAGCTTGATCACGAACGGGTCCATGCCGGCTCTATAGCATGGATTCGACGACGGTCATGCCTCAGGCACGCTCCGCCATGAGCCCGCGATAGAGCGCGGCATAGTCGCCGGCGCGGTTGCGCCAGGAGACGTCGGTCGCAAGGCCGTTTCGTTGCAGGCGCCGCCAGGTCGGCTTGTCGTGGAAGGCGGTGTTGGCCTTGCGCAAGCTGCCGGCGAGGGCAGCCGCCGTCACGGGTGCGAACTTGAAACCGGTGGCATCGCGGCCGGAGGCGTCGGCCTCGTTGATATCAACGATGGTGTCCTCGAGCCCGCCGACGCGTGAGACGATCGGAACGGCGCCGTAGCGCAGCGCGCAGAGCTGGGTCAGGCCGCACGGCTCGAAGCGCGAGGGCACGATCAGCGCGTCCGATCCGGCCTGGAGCAGGTGCGCCAAAATCTCGTCATAGCCGATCACGACGCCGATCCGGCCGGGATTGGCGCGGGCTGCGGCCTGGTAGCGATCCTGGAGATCGCGGTCGCCGCTGCCGAGCAGCGCGAGCTGCATGCCTTCGGCCAGAATGGTCGGAATGGCCTCGAGCAGCAGATCGAGCCCCTTCTGCCAGGACAGCCGGCTGATGACGCCGAGCAGCGGCGCCTCGTCGGAGGAATCGAGATTGAACTGCTGCTGCAGCACCGCCTTGTTCGCGGCCCGGAAGGTGAGGTCCTGGGCGCCGTAGCGGTAGGCGATGTGCGGATCTCCTTGCGGATTCCACACCGAGATGTCGATGCCGTTGAGAATGCCGCTCAGCACGTTGGCGCGTGCGCGCAACAGGCCGCCGAACCCCATGCCGCCTTCGTCGCTCTGGATTTCCTGCGCGTAGGTCGGCGACACCGTCGTGATGCGATCGGCGAATTGCAGGCCTGCCTTCAAGAAGCTGATGCCGCCGAAATATTCGATCTCGTTGACGTTGAACGCGTGCCAGGGCAGACCGATCGCACCGATCAGCTCGGGAGCGAACTTGCCCTGGTAGGCCATGTTGTGGATGGTCATCACGGTGCCGGGCCGCGGGCGGTTGTCATAGTGCAGATAGGCGGGCGCGAGCCCGGCCTGCCAGTCATGGGCGTGCACGACATCGGGCACGAAGGCGGGGACCAGGCCGTGGCCGATATCGGCCGCGATGCGCGACAGCGCCGCGAAACGCACGCCATTGTCCGGCCAGTCGACACCCTCGGTGGTGACATAGGGATTGCCCGGCCGCGCATAGAGATGCGGCACGTCGAGCACGAACAGGTCGAGCCCGTCATGGGAGCCCGCGAGCAGCCGGCCCGGCCCGCCGAAATAATCCGGCCAGCTCCGGATCTCCTCTGCGCTCGATACGAGCCGCATCACGTCGGGATAGCCCGGCATCAAGGTGCGCATCTCGACGCCATGCGCCTTCAGCGCGATCGGCAGCGCACCGGCGACATCCGCGAGGCCGCCGGTCTTGACGATGGGATAGACTTCGGAAGCGACCGCGAGGACGCGAACAGGCCTCATGTATTGAGCCTGTCGATCATGGGCTGGGTCACGAGCGAAATCCCCTGCTCGGTGGTGCGGAAGCGCTTGGCATCGAATTCGGGATCCTCGCCGATCACGAGTCCTTCCGGAATCTCGACGCCGCGGTCGATCACGACGTTCTTCAGGCGCGCGCCGCGGCCGACATTGACATAGGGCATGATGACGGCGTTCTCGACGTTGGCGTAGGAATTGATTCGCACGCCGGTGAACAGCAGTGACCGGCGCAGCGAGGCGCCGGAGATGATGCAGCCGCCCGAGACCAGCGAGCTCACGGCCTGGCCGCGCCGGCTCTCCTCGTCATGGACGAATTTCGCCGGCGGCGTGATCTCCGCATAGGACCAGATCGGCCATGAGCTGTCGAACAGATCGAGCTCGGGCACCACGTCGGTGAGGTCGATATTGGCGGCCCAATAGGCATCGACCGTGCCGACGTCGCGCCAATAGGCGCGGAGGTCGCTGCCGGAACGCACGCAGGAGGTGGAATATTGGTGCGCCATCGCGCGGCCGTTCTTGACGAGGTAGGGAATGATGTCCTTGCCGAAATCGTGGTTCGAGTTCGGGTCCTCGGCGTCGCGCTTCAGCTCCTCGAACAGGAACTTCGCGTCGAACACGTAGATGCCCATGCTGGCGAGCGACACGTCCGGCTTGCCCGGCATCGGCGGCGGATCCTTCGGCTTCTCCAGGAATTCCTGAATCCATCCGTTCTCGTCGATATGCATGATGCCGAAGCCCGAGGATTCCGCCCGCGGCATCTCCAGGCAACCGACGGTGACGTCGGCGCCGCTCTCGACGTGCTGGCGCAGCATCACCTCGTAGTCCATCTTGTAGATGTGGTCGCCGGCCAGCACGACGATGAAGCGGCAGGCGTGGGATTCGATGATGTCGATGTTCTGGTAGACCGCATCCGCCGTGCCGACATACCACATGTTCTCGGAGACGCGCTGGCTCGCGGGGAGGATGTCGAAACTCTCGTTGCGTTCGGGGCGGAAGAAGTTCCAGCCCATCTGAAGGTGCCGGATCAGACTGTGCGCCTTGTACTGGGTCGCGACCGCGATACGGCGGATGCCCGAATTGACCGCATTGGACAGCGCGAAATCGATGATGCGGGACTTGCCGCCGAAATAGACGGCTGGCTTGGCGCGGCGGTCGGTCAGCTCCAGGAGCCGGCTGCCACGTCCGCCGGCCAGGACGAACGCCAGCGCCTGACGGGCAAGCGGCTCGGGTCTCGCGGCACTCATGTCATCCTCCCCACTCACGCCCGGCGCAGGCCGAGGCTATTTGTCGCGAGAAGCCTCGCGCCATTGGAACCGATAGTAACGGTACGAATAGTCAATCGTGAAGTAGGTTGTTGGTTGCGAAGGCGGCAAGCTTAATGCTTTGCCTTGGCCGCAGGGCTGCGGCATCGCACCGGTGTCGCGAGGGGCAGAGCAGGCGCGTTGCGCGCTTCGCATGCCGGCGGCCGGCTCGCAGCGAGGCATGGACGAGGCTTGTGCGCCGCACGCAATCCGGGCTTGAAAATCCGGGCTTTGACTTGGCGCAAAGATGCCCGATCATGCTGCTGCGATCCTTTTCCAAGCGAAACGTCAGACAGGGAGCAAGTCGATGAGGATCTGGAAAACGGCAATTGCCTGTTCGGTCGCCGGCGTGGTCATGGCCGGCCAAATTCATCAGGCGGCAGCGGCCCCGCTGCCGACAAACGTCGCGACCATGAAGGCCGCGGTTGGCGACGACGTCGCGCAGGTGCATTGGCGCGGTCGCGGCTGGGGATGGGGCGGAGGTGGCCTCCTCGCCGGTGCAATCATCGGCGGCGCCATCGCCAGCAGCGCGCCTTATGGCTACGGCTATTACGGCGGCGGCCCGTATTACGGTGGCTATGGCTATGGTTATGCGCCCGCCTATTATGGCGGCTATGGACCGGGTTACGCCTATGGTCCGGGTTACGGTTATGGATATCGTTCCTATTACCGTCCCCGTCCGTACTACGGCTACCGCTATGGCTATTACCGGCCTCGCGCGTACTACCGTCCCTACTATCGCGGATATTGGTGATCGCGCAGAGCTAAAGCGAGAGCCACACGATCAGGCTCATGCAGGCGAAATGCGCGAGCACGATCGCGGGGAGATGCAGCGGGCCGGCCTTGAGGCGAGGCCGTCTCCATTCTGAGTGCGAAGGATTGAAGTCGAATTGAGTTCGGACAACAGCAGCGCTCTCTCCGTTCCCTCCCCCACAAGGGGGGAGGGGCAGGGAGGGGGGTGCCACACCGGGATTCTTTCCGTCGCGCTCCCATCCTCTGTGCGTCATCACTCGCACCTCTTCCTGGACTACCCCCCTCCCTAGCCCTCCCCCACAAGGGGGGAGGGAACGCATCTATGTTGGGGTGTTAAGTGTCATCCATTGGGGAGTTAATTCGATCCGGCGGCCGCAGCCGTAAAGCTGCGGTCGACGGCTTTGCTGACGTCGAGCTTCTTGGGCAGGATGCCGTAACGCGTCGAGCGGTCGGAGGCTTCCTGCACCTCCTTCACCACGTTCTCGTCGATCACGATCGGGCTGGTACGCTGCGCAGTATAGGCTGACAGCAGCACGTCCTCCGGCAGTTTGGTCAGCTCGGCGGTGTTCCTGGCATATTCGGAGACGTGATCCAGCGACCACAGACGCGCCTTGTTCAGCCGCTGCACCAGGTCCTGCACCGCCGCGCGCTTGGTGGCGATGGCGTTGTCGGAGGCGACGATGAAGGTGATGGTCGGCGTCAGGCCTTCGCCGTCGGCGATCACCCGCGCCTTGTCCTTCAGCGTGGCGAACGAGACGTAGGGCTCCCACACCGCCCAGGCGTCGATCGAGCCGGCGACCAGCGCGATCTTGGCATCGACCGGGCCGAGCGGCGCGAAGGTCGCGTCCTCGAGCTTGATCTGCGCCTTCTCCAGCGTCGCGTCGATCAGGAACTGGCCCCAGCCGGCGCGCGTGCCGGCGAGGCGCTTGCCCTTGAGGTCGGCGGCCGATTTGATCGGCGAGTCCTGGCGCACCAGGATGGCTTGCGTCTTCGCATCCGACCTGGTGCCGCCGATCGCCTTGATCGGCGCGCCGGCGGCGTAGACCGAGAGGAAGGAGAGATCGCCGGTGTAGCCGACGTCGAGCGCGCCGGCGTTGAGCGCTTCCAGGATCGGCGCCGCCGCGGGGAATTCCGACCATTCGATCCTGTAGGGCAGGTCCTTCGCATAACCGGAGATCTCGAGCAGCGAGCGGTTGCCGCCCTTCTGGTCGCCGACGCGCAGCACGACGGTGTCCGCGGCAAACGACGCGGCAGCCGTCGACAGCGTGATGGCGGCGGCGAACAGCGAAGCGGCGAGCCGGCGGGTGATGGAATGATCGTGGGAGTTGATGCTCATGTAGCCTGTCTTGTTGCCTGCTTGTGACTTGGCTCACGACGCGTGAGCGAGCGATGCAGCGAGACGATCAAGTCTATGATCGCGCGAAGTGCAGTCAATGAAATGGCCGTTCGTATTGCGCGTGCATCAGGCAAGGACGTTTCATCGAATCCCGGCGCGCGAGAACACGATGGTCTTGCGAGAGAAGGATGCACGGAATCGAAGCAGACGCGCGCTCGTGGCGATCGTCGGGAGCAACCGCATTCATGAAAATCGTTTCATCGTTCCCGCGCGCGCCGATGGAGAGAATGACCTCGCTTCGCATCACATTCGAAATTCCATTTCATTGACGATGCGGCGGGCGCGCCGCATGATTTGCGCATCGCATCAACGCGGCGCGACAAGCGCCGACGGAACAATTTTCTCTTAACGCAGCTCCGCACGGAACATGCGCAACGTGAAGCGTTGCGCCGACGGCGGAGCCGTGCCAGCGCAGGAGTGGGGACTGATGAACAACGACGACAAGCGCGGTGGACGGGGTCTCGATCGGCGCCATCTGCTCCAGGCCGGGCTTGCGGCGGCTTTCGCCGCGCCGCTCGGCGCGCTGGGCGCGCAGGCTTTTGTGCCGCGCGGGATTGCATCCGGCATCGACTTCTCGGAGTTTCCACTGTGCCGGACGGCGTCCGACGCGCCCGCGCTCACCGGCGCGCCTCGCAAGCTGAAACTGTCGTGGAATGCCGGCGCCGTCTGCCTCGCGCCCGTGCCTGTTGCGATCGAGCATGGCTTCTTCCAGAAGCACAATCTCGACGTCGAGCTCGTCAACTATTCCGGCTCGACCGACCAGCTGCTCGAAGCCATCGCGACTGGAAAGAGCGATGCCGGCCTTGGCATGGCGCTGCGCTGGCTGAAGCCGCTGGAGCAGGGCTTTGACGTCAAGATCGCCGCCGGCACCCATGGCGGCTGCATGCGCGTGCTGTCGCGCACCGACTCCAACGTGAGCAAGCTCGCTGATCTCAAGGGCAAGATCGTCGCGGTCGGCGATCTCGCCGGCCCCGACAAGAACTTCTTCTCGATCCAGCTCGCCAAGCTCGGCATCGATCCGGTCAAGGACGTCGACTGGCGCGCCTATCCCGGCAACCTCCTCAACGTCGCCGTGGAGAAGGGCGAGGTGCAGGCGTTCCTGTCGTCTGATCCGCTCGCTTATCTCTGGCTCAAGGACACCCAGTACAAGGAGGTCGCGTCCAATCTCGACGGCGAATTCCGCGAAAAGAGCTGCTGCATCCTCGGCCTGCGCGGCAGCCTGGTGCGGGAGGAGCCGCAGGTCGCGCGCGCCATCACGCAAGCGCTGCTCGATGCCGCGATGTTCACCTCGCAGAATTCGACGATTGCGGCAAAGTCGTTCCAGCCCTACGCGCCGAAGGCGGCCACGCTCGCCGATATCGAGGGCATGGTGCGCTACCACACCCACCATCATCATCCCGTCGGCGACGTGTTGAAGCGCGAGCTCAAGGCCTATGCCGACGATCTCAAGAGCGTGCAGGTCTTCAAGCCGAGCACCGACACGGCCAAATTCGCGGAGCGCATCTATGTCGACGTATTCGCTGTCTGACGGACTCGCCTCCGGCGCGCCGCGTCTTTCCCGCACGCCGCTGCTGGCGAGCTGGGCGAGGGAATCCGGCGTCGGCGTGCTCGCCAGCATCGCCTGGACCGCCTTCGGCCTGTCCTGCCTGTGGTGGGCGGATGTCGGCGACTGGTCGCGCACGCATTCGCTCGGCATCGCCGCCTTCGTCATCGCGGCCATCGCGCTGTTCGGAACCGTCGGTGCCGACTATCTGGGATCGGCGGGCAGGGCCCTGCATAAGCGCGCACCCTGGCTGGTCGCGCTCGGCGCCTTCCTGACGCTGTGGGAGGTCGCGACGGCAAAGTTCGCCTGGCTGCCGCTGCCGTTCTTCCCGCCGCCGCAATCGATCATCGAGGTCTATACCGACGATTTGCCAAAGCTGCTCGACAGCGTCTTCGCCTCGGTCAAGCTGCAGCTCGGCGGCTATCTGATCGGGGCTACGGTCGGCTTCCTGACCGGCGTCTCGATCGGCTGGTCGCGCGCGGTCGGCTATTGGGTGCATCCGGTGCTGCGATTCATCGGCCCGCTGCCGGCAACGGCCTGGCTGCCGATCGCCTTCTTCACGTTCCCGTCGAGCTGGAGCGCCTCGACCTTCCTGATCGCGCTGGCCACGGGCTTTCCCGTCACCGTGCTGACCTGGTCTGGTGTCGCGAGCGTCAGCAATGCCTATTACGACGTCGCGCGCACGCTCGGTGCCAAGCCGTCCTTTCTGGTGCTGAAGGTCGCGATCCCCGCGGCGTTGCCGCACGTGTTCGTCGGCCTGTTCATGGGGCTCGGTTCGTCCTTCGCCGTGCTCGTCGTTGCCGAGATGATCGGCGTCAAGGCTGGGCTCGGTTGGTACCTGCAATGGGCGCAGGGCTGGGCGGCCTACGCCAACATGTATGCGGCGCTGATCGTGATGTCGCTGCTCTGCTCCGGCGCGATCACGCTACTGTTTGCGATCCGCGATCGCCTCTTGGTCTGGCAGAAGGGGACTGTGAAATGGTAGCCGCAGCTCTCGCCGAAGCCGTCAAACACCCGGCTGCCGGCGCCGCGCTCGACATCGAGCAGGTCAGTCACGCCTTCGACATCGATGGCACTGAGCTGCCTGTTCTCAGCGACGTCAGCATTTCCGTGGAGCCGGGCGAGTTCGTCGCGTTGCTCGGTCCCTCCGGTTGCGGCAAGTCGACCTTGCTGCGGCTCGTCGCGGGCCTCGACAAGCCCAAGGCGGGACGATTGCGCGAGGACGAGGAGCGCATCAGGAGCCCGCATCCCTCGCGCGTGGTCGTGTTCCAGGATCCGACGCTGTTTCCCTGGCGGTCGGTCTGGGACAACGTCGCCCTGGGCCTCGAGGCCCAGGGCATTCTCAAGAGCCAGCGTCATCGTGTCGATGCCGCGCTCGATCTGGTCGGACTGGCGTCGTTCCGCAACGCCTATCCGCACCAGCTCTCCGGCGGCATGGCGCAGCGTGTCGCGCTGGCGCGTGCGCTGGTCAACGATCCCAAGATCCTGATCCTCGACGAGCCGCTGGGAAAGCTCGACT
This sequence comes from Bradyrhizobium sp. TM233, assembly GCF_036247965.1. Taxonomy (NCBI): domain Bacteria; kingdom Pseudomonadati; phylum Pseudomonadota; class Alphaproteobacteria; order Hyphomicrobiales; family Nitrobacteraceae; genus Bradyrhizobium; species Bradyrhizobium sp. TM233. The sequence continues at coordinate 224,811 of NZ_BTIG01000002.1, forward strand.
CGCTCACCCGCATCACCATGCAGGCCGAGCTCGTCTCGCTCTGGCAGCGCAAGGGTTTTACCACGCTGCTCGTGACCCATGACGCCGAGGAAGCCCTCGTGCTCGCCAACCGCGTCATCGTCTTCAGCGATCGTCCCGCACGCGTGAAGGCCGACATCCGTGTCGACCGGCCCTATCCGCGCCATCGCGGCGATCCCTATCTCGCCGATCTGCGCCGCCAGATCCTCGGCCTGCTGGGGCTGGACGCCACATGGTGACATCCGCAGCCAAGGGGCGCACGGCCCATAGCGAGCCCGACTACATCGCGCGTGCCGAAGCATTGGCCGAAGGTTTCGCGGCACGCGCGGCCGGGCATGACCGCACCGGCAGCTTCCCCTTCGAGAATTTTCGCGAGCTGTCCGAAGCGGGCTTGCTGTCGCTGACGGTGCCGGCAATCCATGGCGGTGCCGGCGCCGGTGCGCGCTACACCGCGCGCGTCATCGGCATCATCGGCAAGGCCGACCCGTCGACCGCGCTGGTGCTGTCGATGCACTACATCAATCATCTCGTGATGGCGCGCAGCCCGACCTGGCCGGCGCGGCTGTCGCGGAAGCTTGCGCGCGAGAGCGTCGAGGGCCTTGCGCTGGTCAATGCGCTGCGGGTCGAGCCGGAGCTGGGCTCGCCGGCGCGCGGCGGCCTGCCGGCGACGATCGCGCGGCGCACCGAGACCGGCTGGCGCCTCTCCGGCCACAAGATCTATTCGACGGGATCGCCGATCCTGAAATGGTATCTGGTCTGGGCGCGGACCGATGACGCCGAGCCGCGCGTCGGGCAATTCCTGGTGCCGGCGGGCCTGCCAGGCACGCGCATCGTCGAGACCTGGGACCATCACGGCCTGCGCGCCAGCGGCAGCCATGACGTCATCTTCGACGACGTCGTGATCCCCCTCGATGCCGAGGTCGACGTGCGCAAGCCGGCGGACTGGCGTGCGCTCGATATCACGCAGGCGACGGTCCACACGGTCTTCGTCGCGGCGCTCTATGACGGCGTTGCCCGTGCCGCCCGCGACTGGTTGATCACGTTTCTGAAGCAGCGCGTGCCCGCCAGCCTCGGTGCGCCGCTCGCGACCTTGGCCCGCGCACAGGAGATCCTCGGCGCCATCGAAGCCAGGCTCGCGGTCAATGCGCGGCTGATCGCCTCCTTCGCCGGCGATTTCGACGATGGCGTTGGACTCTCTGCCGGCGAATCCAACGTCATCAAGCTCACCGTCACCAACAACGCGATCGCCGTGGTCGAGGATGCATTGTCACTCACCGGCAATCACGGGCTCTCGCGCGCCAATCCGCTGGAGCGGCACTATCGTGACGTGCTGTGCGGGCGCGTGCACACGCCGCAGGACGATTCCACGCGCATCGGCCTCGGCCGCGCTGCGCTCGGGCTCTAAGAGATCAACAGGGAGACGATCATGTCGATCGAGTTCATCGGCTTCATCAGCAACAACAATTCGTCCGAGACCGTCGTCCGCGAGGGACCAGTGCTCAACCCCACCCACATCGAGACGGTGGCGAAGGCGCACGAGAATGCCGGCTTCGATCGCGCGCTGCTGGCATTTCATTCGACCTCGCCCGACGCGCTCCAGGTGGCGCAGCACGTCCTTGGCGCGACCTCCCGCCTCAACGTGCTGATCGCGCAGCGGCCCGGCTTCACCGCCCCGACGCTGCTGGCGCGGCAGTTCGCCGTGCTCGACCAGTTTTCGCGCGGCCGCGTCGCGCTGCACGTCATCACCGGCGGCAACGCCACCGAGCTCAGGCAGGACGGCAACACGCTCGACGACAAGGACGAGCGCTACGCCCGAACCTCCGAGTTCCTCGACATTCTGAAGCTGGAATGGACCAGCGACAAGCCGTTCACCTACAAGGGCAGGTACTATCAGGTCGAGAACGCCTTCTCGCAGGTCAAGCCGTATCGCCCCGAAGGCATCCGCGTCTATTTCGGCGGCGCCTCGGATGCGGCCATCGACGTCGCCGGCAAGCACGCCGACACCTTTGCGCTGTGGGGTGAATCCTACGCGCAAGTGCGCGACGTGACCTCGCGCGTCCACAACGCCGCTGTCAGGCAGGGCCGGCCGACGCCGCGCTTCAGCCTGTCGGTGCGTCCGATCATTGCCCCCACCGAGAAGCAGGCCTGGGAAAAGGCCGAGGAAATCCTGGCGCGCGCCAGCGCGCTGCAGGACAAGACCGGCTATCGCAAGCCGGCCGACGGCCATGCCACCGCCGGCGCACGGCGCCTGCTCGCGCTCGCCGACCAGGGCAGCCGGATCGACAAGCGGCTCTGGACCGAGATCGCAAAGCTCACCGGTGCCAACAGCAACACCACGGCGCTGGTCGGAACGCCCGAGCAGGTCGCCGAAGTCTTCGGCGACTATTACGACCTCGGCATCAGCCATTTCCTGATCCGCGGCTTCGATCCCTTGATCGACGCGATCGAGTATGGTCGTGAGCTGATCCCGCTGACGCGAGAGCTGGTCGCCAGGCGCCAGGCCGTGCGCGGCGAGGCCGCGGAATGATCCGTCTCATGCTGGCCGGCGCGCTGCTGTTCGGCTCGTTCGAGCTGACGGCAGCGCAAACCACTTTGCGCGTCGGCGACCAGAAGGGCAATTCGCAGGCCGTGATGGAAGCGGCCGGCGTGCTCAAGGACGTTCCTTACAAGATCGAGTGGAAGGAGTTTCCGGCGGCAGCCCCGCTGCTGGAGGCGCTCAGCGCGGGCGCGATCGAGACCGGGCTCGTTGGCGACGCGCCCTTCACCTTCGCCGCCGCCTCGGGCGCGCCGGTGAAGGCGATCGCCGCGATCCGGCAGACGCGCGAGGGGCTCGCGATCCTCGTGCCGGAGACGTCGCCGATCAAGAGCTTTGCCGATTTGCGCGGGAAGAAGATCGCAACCGGCCGCGGCTCGATCGGCCATCAATTGATCCTCGCGGCGCTGGAGAAGAACGGCTGGAGCGCGAGCGACGTGCAGATCGCGTTCCTGGCGCCCTCGGATGCCAAGATCGCCTACACGCAGGGTTCGGTCGACGCATGGTCGACCTGGGAGCCCTATGTCAGCCAGGAGGAGGTGCTGTTCAAATCGCGGCGCATCATCACCTCGGAAGGCCTGACGCCGGGCCTCAGCTTCCAGGTGGCGCGGCCTGACGCGATCAGGGACAAGCGCGCCGAGCTGACGGACTTCATCCGCCGCCTCACCGCGGCGCGCGCATGGTCGCTGAGCAATATCGACAGCTATGCCGCGACCTGGGGCAGGCTGATGAACATTCCGGTTGCCGTGCCGCAGAACTGGCTCTCGCGCGCAAAAATCCGCATCGCGCCGATCGACGACGGCGTCGTCGCGGACGAGCAGGGCACCATCGACCTCTATTTCCGCTGGGGCCTGATCAAGCAGAAGCTCGATGCCGCAGAGATCGTCGACCGCTCCTTTGCGGATGCGATTGCGAAGGCGGGGTTGTAACGAAGTCCTCGTGTCCCGGACGCGGTGCAGCGTGCAACGCTGCTCCGCAGAGCCGGGACCCATACCACGCAGGATGCTCTCGGAGAGATGGGCCCCGGCTCAGCAGCGCACCGCTGAAGAAGCGCTGCGCTGCGTCCGGGGCACGAGTTATCACTAACACTCAAGCATCCGTGAAGCAGGAAGAGCCCGTTCCAGCGCAATCGTCTCGCGCGACACGTTCCTTCTGCATTCTTCGCTCCCGACAACATCCTCATTGCTATTTGCATCCCACCTCTTGTGCCACGTCGTGCCCCCTCAAAAATCAATCCGACGACCACATCGGGAGACCGGCCATGGGCCTGCAAGAAACAAGAATCGAATCGCTTCCCTTCGTCACTGCCGAGCTCAACTATCTCGCGCCGACATCCGGCAAGCCGCGCACCTACGCTTTTGACCCGCCGCCCGGTGAGCCCAGGAGCACGTCGCTGCCGGAGCCACATCAGGTGCCGATCTTCGATGCGCGGCTGATCGCGCAAAACGTCTCGCTCGATCGCGAGGGCTTTGCGCTGGTGCGCCATCCGACGCAAGTGAAGGACTTTTACGACGACGCGGAGGTGAGGGCGGTCTACTATCCCGCCGTCGAGGCGTTCCTGCGGGCGACGCTGAAGGCGGACCGCGTCGTCATCTTCGACCACACCGTGCGCAGGCGCGTCGAGGGCGCGGCCGATATCCGCGGCGGTGGCCCGCGCCAGCCGGCGACACGCGTCCATGTCGACCAGACCGCAATCTCCGGCGCCAACCGCGTGCGCGAGCATCTGCCTGACGAGGCCGAAGAGCTGCTGAAGGGTCGCGTGCAGGTGATCAACCTGTGGCGTCCGATCCGCGGTCCATTGCGCGATTCACCGCTCGCCATGGCCGACGGCACCACGGTTGCGCCCGACGATCTCGTGGCGTCAGACCTGATCTATCCCAACCGCCGCGGCGAGACCTATTCGGTGAAATACAATCCCGATCATCGCTGGTTCTATTTCCCGGAGATGACACCGGACGAGGCGCTGCTGCTCAAATGCTACGATTCCGCAACCGACGGCCGCACCCGCTTCGGGCCGCACACCGCCTTCGTCGATCCGACCACGCCTGATGATGCCGCGCCGCGCGAAAGCATCGAGGTGCGCACGCTGGTTTTTCACAAACAGTAACAATGTGTGATGGCGCTGCCGGGATTCGTCCCGGCAGTTCCAGGAACTGAACGGAACAAACTGGCGTTTGCGCGACGGGTCTGGGCCAACCCGGAGCGGTGCCGTGCGCGCGCAGCCGACGCTATTGTTTTGTCTCGCTACTTTCTCGTTTTCACCATTTTCTGTTGCCCATGCCGAAAGCGGGCTCGCCTCCTATTACGGCTACGGAAAAGCCGGCAAGGGCGAGCTCACCTGCGCGCATCGGACGCGCCCGTTCGGCAGCGTGCTGAGGGTCTCCTATGGCAGCCGCACGATCCAGTGTCGCGTCAACGATCGCGGCCCGTTCATCCGCGGCCGTATCGTCGATCTCTCGGTGCCGGCTGCCCGGGCGCTCGGCATGATGAGTGCCGGCGTGGTGCGGGTCTCCGTGGAATAGGTCGGCCAGCGCGCTATAGTACCGCCCAAAGCAAGGGGGCACTATGGCTGGGATCAGGGTAGGACTCGTCGGCTGCGGCTTCGTGTCGGAGCTGCACGTGTATGCGTTCCGACGCGTCTATGGCGTGGACGTCGAAGTCGCGGCGGTGGCCGCGCGCGGCGACCGCGTCGTCGAATTCGCCGGCCGCCACACCATCCCGCGGGTCTATCGCAGCTTTGCCGATCTGATCGCCGACCGCGAGATCGACGTCGTCGACATCTGCACCCCGCCGAATCTTCACGCGGAAATGATCGTCGCGGCGATGCAGGCCGGCAAGCACGTGATCTGCGAAAAGCCGTTCGCCGGCTATTTCGGCCGCGACGGCGACGAGCAGCCGATCGGCAAGCGCGTGCCGAAGGCGCTGATGTATGAGCGCGTGCTGGAGGAGATGGACAAGACGCGCGCCGCGATCGAGCGCAGCGGAAAGCTCTTCATGTATGCCGAGGACTGGATCTACGCGCCGGCCGTGACCAAGACCGCGGAGATCATCAGGGCAACCCGCGACAAGATCCTGTTCATGAAGGGCGAGGAGAGCCATTCCGGCTCGCACGCGGCCCATGCCGCGCAATGGGCGATGACCGGCGGCGGCTCGCTGATCCGCATGGGCTGCCATCCGCTCTCGGCCGTGCTGTATCTGAAGCAGGTCGAGGCCAAGGCGCGCGGCGAGAGCATCCGCGTGGCCAGCGTCACCGGCGATGTCGGCAACGTCACAGCCGGCCTCAAGCCGGAGGAGCGCACCACCATCAAGGCCAATCCCGTCGATGTCGAGGACTGGGGCACGCTGACAGCGACGTTCTCGGACGGCACCAAGGCCACCGTGTTCTCCGGGGACATGATCATGGGCGGCGTGCGCAATCTGGTCGAGACCTACACGTCCGGCGGCTCGCTGTTCGCCAACATCACCCCGAACACTCATCTGATGAGCTACCAGACCTCCGAGGAGAAGCTCGCCAGCGTCTACATCACCGAAAAAGTCGACCGCAAGACCGGCTGGCAATATGTCTGCCTCGAGGAAGAATGGACGCGCGGCTATTTGCAGGAGATCCAGGACTTCATGGAATGCGTCGCGACCGGGCGGCAGCCGCTGTCCGACCTCGCGCTCGCCTATGAGACGATCAAGGTGAACTACGCCGGGTACTGGGCCGCGGAGGAGGGGCGACGGGTGGTGTTGTGAAGCAGCTCATCACCGCAGCGGAGGTGTGCTCCCTCTCCCCGCAAGCGGGGAGAGGCGAAGTGCCTACGCCCCGTAGGTCGAGCCCTTCGGCAGCGGGAACACCGGGTCTTGCGTCCGGATGTTGGTCGGCCACACCACCGAGATGTGCTCGCCGGCGTTCTGCATCACCACCGGGGTCGAGCGTTCGTTCTGGCCGGACAGCGGCGTGCCCGGCGGGAAGAATTTGACGCCATAGCCCTGGATGGTGCCGCCGGCGGGGATGTCGACGTCGAGCGCCGCCTTGCGGATCGCTTCGGGCTCGAAGCTGCCGTACTTCTCCTTGGCCACCGGCAGCACGTTGTTGAGCAGCACCCAGGTCTGGTTGAAGCCCATCGAGCAGTGCGGCGGCACGTCGGTGGCGCCGGTCTTGGTCTGGTAGCGCGAGACCATGGTCTTGATCAGATCGCCCATGCCCGGCGCGAGCTTTGCCGCATCGAGCAACTGCGCCGGCACCGGATCGATGTTGCAGAAATTGTCGATGTCGGGGCCGAAGGTGGCGCGCAGCTTGTCGAGCTGGCTGTAGCCGGCGCCGGCCCCGAACAGCATCTTGAAGCGCAGGCCGCTCTCGCGGGCCTGACGCAGGAACAGGGTGATGTCGGGGTTGTAGCCGGCATGCGAGATCACATCGACCTTGGCCCGCTTGAGCTTGGTGACGAGCACCGAGAGGTCGGGCGCGGACGCCGAATAGCCCTCGCGCATCGCCACCTGGATGCCGGCCTGCTTGGCATAGGCCTCGTCGGCAGCGGCGACGCCGACGCCATAGGGGCCGTCCTCGTGGATCAGCGCGACCTTGACGTCCTTTGCCTCCATGCCGAGCTTGCCTTGCGCATGCTCGGCGATGAAGCCGGCGAAGGCCTGGCCGTACTGGTCGGAATGGATCTGCGCGCGAAACACGTATTGCAGGTTCTTGTCCTTGAACACGGCGGTCGAGACCGCGGTCGTGATCCAGAGGATCTTCTTCTGCTGCTCGACCTTCGCCGCCATCGGCACCGCATGCGCGCTGGAATAGACGCCGTTGATGATGTCGATCTTCTCCTGGCTGATCAGCCGCTCGGCCTCGTTGATGGCGACGTCGGCCTTGCTCTGGGAATCCGCCGCGACCGGCACGATCTTGGTCTTGCCGCCGATGCCGCCCTTCTCGTTGACGAGGTCGATGGCGATCTGCGCGCCGACCGAGGAGGCGACCGAGCCGCCGGCAGCGAACGGGCCGGTGAGGTCGTAGATCAGGCCGATCCGCAAATTCTCGGCCTGCGCCTGGGCCCTGGTCCAATCGAGGCTGAGTGTGGCGGCGGCAGCCGCCGTACCCTTCAGCAGCTGCCTGCGTGAAGTCGGCATCCTATCCTCCCTCAAAAACCGTCTTATGATTGGTTGTTATCTTTTCGCGAAGTATGCGGAGCGGGACGGCGGAAAGTCAACATCGCGAAAGTCGGGGTCCGTCAGTAGCGCCATAGAACGCAATTGCGAAATGACCGCGAGGCGACCGCATCCGACAATCGTCGCGCTACTGCTTCAAGCGCCGCGCCAGATAATGCGCGGTTTTTCCGCCGGCCTTGGCAACCTGGTCCGGCGTTCCCGATGCGACGATGCGGCCGCCCTCGTCGCCGGCACCGGGGCCGAGATCGATGATCCAGTCGCTGTGCGCCACGACGTCCATGTCGTGCTCGACCACGACGATGCTGTTGCCGGCATCCACGATCCGTTCCAGCTGCGCGATCAGCCGCTCGACATCCCGTGGATGCAGACCGGTGGTCGGCTCGTCCAGGACATAGAGCGTATGGCCGCGTTGCGGACGCATCAGCTCGGTCGCCAGCTTGATGCGCTGGGCTTCGCCGCCGGACAACTCCGTGGCGGACTGGCCGAGCCGGATATAGCCGAGCCCGACCTCGCGCACGACCGACAGCGACCGGCTCAGCGCGGAATCGTCACGGAAGAACTCGAAGGCCTCGTCGACGCGCATCGCCAGCACATCCGCGATGGATTTTCCGCGGATTGTCACCTCGAGCGTCTTGTCGTTGTAGCGGGCGCCCTTGCAGGTCGGGCAGGGCGCGTAGACGCTGGGCAGGAACAGCAGCTCGACACAGACGAAGCCTTCGCCCTCGCAGGTCGCGCAGCGTCCCTTCGCGACATTGAACGAGAAGCGTCCGGCATCGTAGCGGCGGGACTTTGCCTGCGGCGTTGCCGCGAACAGTTTTCGGACATGATCGAACAGACCGGTGTAGGTCGCAAGATTGGATCGCGGGGTGCGGCCGATCGGCTTCTGATCGACGACGACGAGGCGGTTGATTTGGTCAAGGCCGGCAACGATCCTGCCGCCCAGTGTCTCGACCGTCGGGGCCAAGCTGTCGTCGTCGGCGTCAGTGGCGAGCGTATGGCCGAGATGCGCGGCAACGGTATCGACGAGGAATTGGCTGATCAGGCTCGATTTGCCGGAGCCCGACACGCCGGTGATGCCGGTGATGACACCGAGCGGGATGTCGACGTCGAGGCCGCGCAAATTGTTGCGGACCACGCCGCGGAGCTTCAGATGTCCCTTCGGGTCGCGGCGCACCGTCGGCAGCTTCTGTCGCGGACGTGCGAGGTAATGCGCGGTTCGCGATTGCGCGATGTCACCGAGCCCTTCCGGTGGCCCGCTGTAGAGGATGAGCCCGCCGCCGTCGCCGGCGTCAGGCCCGACATCCACCAGCCAATCGGCGTGGCTGATCACCTCGATCTCGTGTTCGACCACGAAGATCGAGTTGCCGGCGTGCTTCAGCCGGTCCAGCGCCCGCAGCAGCGCCTCGGTGTCGGCGGGATGCAGGCCCGCTGACGGCTCGTCGAGCACGTAGACGACGCCGAACAGGTTCGAGCGGACCTGCGTCGCAAGCCGCAGCCGCTGCAACTCGCCCGGCGACAGCGTCGGCGTGCTGCGTTCGCAGGCGAGATAGCCGAGTCCGAGGTCGAGCAGGACGGCGAGGCGCGCCGACAGATCCTCGCAGATGCGCCTGGCGACGACGGTCTTCTCCGATCTGTCTGTCGAGGCTTCTGCGAACGGCTTGACCAATTCCTGCAATTGCTTGAGCGGCAGGTGCGACATCTCGGCGATGTTAAGGCCGGCGAACCTGACCTTGAGGGCCTCGGGCTTGAGCCTTGTGCCGTGGCAGGTCGGGCAATCCCGCGTGATCATGAATTGCGCGACGCGGCGCTTCATCATCGCGCTCTCGGACTTGGCGTAGGTTTGCATCACGTAGCGCTTGGCGCCGGTGAACGTGCCCTGATAGCTGGGTTCTTCCTTGCGGCGCAGGGCACGTTTGACCTCGGTGGCGTCATAACCGGCATAAACCGGCACGGTCGGCTGCTCATCCGTAAACAGGATCCAGTCGCGGTCTTTTTTAGGAAGTTCGCGCCAGGGCTTGTCCACGTCGTAGCCGAGCGTCGTCAGGATGTCCCGGAGGTTCTGCCCCTGCCAAGCGCTCGGCCAGGCCGCGACGGCGCGCTCTCGGATCGTCCTGGTGTCGTCGGGCACCATCGACTTCTCGGTCACGTCGAGCATCCGGCCAATGCCGTGGCAGGTCGGGCACGCCCCCTCGGGCGTGTTCGGCGAGAACGCTTCCGCGTAGAGCATCGGCTGTCCCCGCGGGTAATCGCCGGCGCGCGAATAGAGCATCCTCAGCAGATTCGAGATGGTGGTGACGCTGCCGACGGACGACCGCGTCGTCGGTGCCCCGCGTTGCTGCTGGAGCGCAACGGCGGGCGGCAGGCCTTCGATGTCGTCGACTTCAGGGACTTGCATCTGGTGGAACAGCCGCCGCGCATAGGGCGACACCGACTCCAGATAGCGCCGCTGCGCCTCGGCGTAGATCGTTCCGAAGGCGAGCGAGGATTTCCCGGATCCCGACACGCCCGTGAACACGACGAGGGCGTTGCGGGGAATGCGAACGTCGACGTTTCTCAGGTTGTGCTCGCGCGCGCCCCGGACGTGAACGAAGCCGTCGTCCTGGGTCAGGCTCTCAGTCTGCTCTGGTCGATCATCCATCTCGCGCCTCTAACCCACACGGGGGGTAACGACAAGATCGCAGGATGGGTCCTCCGGTGCCAGCGTGGGCTTTGGTTTCTGCACAAAGCGAAGGCCCGCCGCGGTAAACGCGACGGGCCCTGCTGGATGTGTTGGCTTGCCGGTGCCGACCGGACTCTCGCCGCACCTCAGACGATGAAATCCCTGGCGTTGAGATCGGCGGCGTGAATGCCGTCCAGCGTGATCGTGTCGTTGGCGGTCAGGTGGATCACCGCATTTCCGGAGCTGTCGTCGCTGATCAGGCTTTTCAGCTCGGCCCAGCCTGCAAAGCCGTAAGCGTGGACGTCGATCACATCGTGCTCCAGCGCCGTGCTGCCGGCCGCCTTGTTGCCCTGATCGAAATCGTTGATCACGTCCTGGCCCGAGCCGGCGTTGAACACGAACAGATCGTTGTTCGGCCCACCCCACAGCTGATCATTGCCGCCCCCGCCGTTCAGGAGGTCGCGGCCGCCGGTGATCGAGCCGGCCGCGGAAGGCGCGTAGGTGTTGGCGTCACCATACAGCCGGTCGCCGCGATCGCTGCCCATGAGGATGTCGTTGCCGCCATGCGCGCTGCCTGACATGCTCGAGGCATCGCCGAACAGGGTGATCGACGTCGAGTCAGGGTTGCCGGCGACGGCTGCGATCAGGATGTCGTCCCCGCCGCGGGCATTGTCGCTCATGTAGTCGCTGTCGCCGAGGAGCGATGCACCGCCGGACCGCGCATCGGCGCCGACGGTGTAGATGAGGATGTCGTTGCCGCCGCGTGCATCGCCGGTCATGGTCACCAAGGCATCACCTGATATCGACGCGTTGCCAGAGACGCCGGCCTGGACCACGCTGACGAAGTCGTTGCCGCCTTCAGCGTTGCCGCTCATGAGCGATCCGGAATCGCCGCTGAACGCGCCATACGATCTGTCGCCCATCTCTGCCGTGATGAGGTCATTGCCGCCCTTGGCGTCGTCTCTCATCGCGATCTCGGCGTCGCCGGAGAGATAGACGCTCGCATAGGTCGTGTTCGAGGCCTCGACGTGCAGCACGTCGTTACCGCCATGGGCCTGATCGGACATGATCTGCGCGTCGCCGTCAAAAGACACATAGGGCAAGCGACCCTCGACCGTCGCAACCAGAAGGTCGTTGCCGCCATGCGATCGGCCCTCCAGGATCGACTCGTCACCGACGAACAGCAGGCTGCTGGGGCCGCCATCGACTGTTGCGATCATGATGTCGTTACCGCCGCGGCCGTCGACCGGCAGGCCGGGGTCTCCGAACGCGATCACGAGTTCATCACTTCCGACACTGACGATGATCGTGTCGTTTGGCATATGGCGCATCGCGTAGGCTCCCAGTCCATGTCAGGCGCGGATCGCGCCGAGCGTCACGCCCGCGCACCGCGCTGCGGCCTTGCCGCGTCACGCATCATCTTTGGTTTGATGGCGGAGATTGGCCTGCGATGCAGCTTGATTGCGGCCGAGGAACCGCATCGGAGGATGCGCGTCGTCAAGCTGTCATGAAACGCAGGTGCGCCGGCATGTTTGCGGCGATCGATCCACCGGATAATGCCGCAGACAAGCAGCAGGGCGCCGGCGGTGATGCCGGCGCCCTGCTTTGACTTGCCTCGTCTCAGCCGGGCCCTGCGCCTTGCGTCGCCGTGAACACCGCGTAGAGCGACTGGCTCGCGGCCATGAACAGGCGGTTGCGCTTGGGGCCGCCGAAGGTGATGTTGCCGCACACCTCCGGCAGGCGGATGCGGCCGAGCAGCTTGCCCTCCGGTGACCACACCGTCACGCCGTTGTAGCCGACGGCGCGGCCGGCATTGCTGGAGGCCCAGACATTGCCGTTGACGTCGCAGCGCACCCCGTCCGGCCCGCACTTCACGCCGTCAATCACGCAATCGCTGAACTTCTTGGGGTTGGCGAGCTTGTTGTCAGCTCCGACGTCGAACACGAAGATCTCGCCCTTGCCGCCCGGGCCGCTGTCGCCCGGCCCTTTGCCGGTCGAGGCGACGTAGAGCTTCTTGTAATCAGGCGAGAAGCACAGCCCGTTGGGATCGGGCACCTGCTCCTCGGTGACGACGAGGTCGATGCGGCCCGAGGGGTCGATGCGATAGCAATTGGTCGGCAGCTCGCGCTTGCCCGGCTGGAAGCCGGCCGGCTGTCCGATCCGCGGATTGAGCTTGCCGCCCGCATTGCTCGGACCGCCCGCCGCGTCCGGCTCGCCTTCGTAGAGTTGACCGCCATAGGGTGGATCGGTGAACCAGTAACTGCCGTCGGGATGCGCGACGACGTCGTTCGGCGAGTTCAGCTTCTTGCCGTTGTAATTGTCGCAGAGCACGGTGGCGGTGCCGTCATGCTCATAGCGCGTCACCCGGCGGGTCAGGTGCTCGCAGGAGAGCTGGCGGCCCTGGAAGTCGAATGAATTGCCGTTGGAGTTGTTGGACGGCGTGCGAAACACGCTGACGCGACCGTCATCCTCGCTCCAGCGCATCTGCCGGTTGTTGGGAATGTCGCTCCACAAGAGATATCTTCCTTGCGCGCTCCACGCCGGGCCCTCGGCCCACAGCACGCCGGTGTACAGGCGCTTGATCGCGGTGTTGGGCTGCGCGAGATCGTTGAAGGAGGGATCGACCGCGATGATATCGGGGTCCCAGAAATAGGTGGTCGGCGCGCCATGGGGGCCGAAATCGCGCGGCGGGGTGGTGATGGTGGTCGGCGGTGCGGCGGGTCCGGTCTGAGCCAGCGCGGGGCCGGCAATCGTGGCCGCCGCGCCGAGCGCAAGCCCCCGGACAAGTGTTCGTCGTGAAAGCGCAGCATCCTGCTCACGCTGCTCGTGGTCACGAGCCGTGCGGTCACGAGCCTCTTGGCGTGTCATCGCGTCCTCCCAATGATGTCGCTGACCGGTTGATCCGGCCGAGCGGAAGCGGAGGTTAATGCGGTCCGCCGCCGGTTGCGAGAGGAATAGAATTCTTCCGTGCGGTTGTGAGCCGCAATGTCGTCATATTCGAATGCGCTGAAGAAAAAGCCGTGTCGAAGCCATGATTTCGCGCGGATTGCCACGCAAGAACCGGCCGGTCAGATGCACGGAGTTGAATGTGGGTGGCGTCATCGTATTGATCGTGTTGCTTGGGATCGCGTTCGCGGCCGGCTATTTCACGCGTGATCACATCTCCAGCAAACGACGCGCGGAAGCCCGCCGCTGGCGCGAATATTCCGAGCCGGATTGGCTTGCCGCCAACGCGCCCGCCAACACCAACGAGGTCGCGAGCGTGATCACGGCAATCCCTGTCGTCACCGGCGAGCTCGGCCAGATGCTGACCCGCTGGGAAAGCAGAGCCCGCGCCCGCCGCGCGGGATAGGGCGAAGCTTGGAGGTTCTCGTAGCCCGGATGGAGCGCAAGCGTAATCCGGGACGGCTCGCCCGGCATTTTGCACTGTCCCGGATTGTGCTTCGCTCCATCCGGGCTACGGGACTGTGCCTGTGTCGCCCGCTGTC